>NZ_CP170484.1:0-131050 GCF_042691725.1 Kitasatospora purpeofusca
CGCGGACCGGCGGCAAGCCGCCGGGCAGAGAACGCCTTCGCTTCGCTTCGGCGGAATTCCCGCGCAAGCGTGGAATTGAATTCCGCAAGCGGAATTTAGGGGCGGGGAAAACCCGCTTCGCCGGGTTTCCAGGATTCTCGCAAGCGGGAATCCGATGGCTGACTGGGAGGGGTGAGTGCATCACGTGCGGCATTGTGTAGGCCCAGGAATCCCATGCCACCTCCGGCCTTTCACGCTCCGTGACCTCACGGCGGGTCAAGGCCGGCACCCCCTGTCGAGCCTAGTGGACTCCGCTTCGCTCCGCCCATCCTGAACGCCCGACACCATCCACCCCGAAACCGACACCATGAGAGAAGCATACCACCGGAAGTGCGGGTTCACGCCCGAATAGCATCGCGCATCACTCCGGAGTGGGAACCTTGGACAAGCCTAGTGCATCATGATGATGCGCTGTGTAGATTCAGGACTCGCAAGCCGCCCCCACTGAGGATAGGGATTCGGGCGGTTTGCTCCAGACAGCGAATCCGGATGGTGGTAGGCGGGGAGGTGGAGAAAATGGCTGGTGGAACGAAGTCTGATATTCAATGGGTCACCGTCGAAATGTTGGGCCGGTGCGCCGGGCTGCACTTCCGTCGGCGTGTGCGCGGTGGCCAGCGCCCGTGCCGGATCCGGCGGGGGCGGGGTCCGGAGGAGCCCCTGCCGGGGCTTCCGCGCGGCTGGAAGCCAGGCACGTCCGGCGGCAGGGCATTCCTCCCGCAGTCCGGCCGGGCGCAGCGAAGCGGGCGCGGCACTGCCGGATCGGCCCGGAGGGCCGATGTTGTGGCAAGCGCCGCAGCCCCGTGGCGCTGGCCCGCGACACCTTAGAGGGGGGAGATGCTGCATTTGCGCTGGTCAGCGTAGGTGTCGGTTCAATGATCTGTCCCCTGAGTCGGGACAGATCGCCTTCAGTGTGTCCCGACTGGGGGTGCAGATCGCCCGGGAAATGTCGGTGTGACTGACAGTAATTGCGTCAAAAGGTCGGCCTGGCTGACATTTTGACGTAGGGTGCGGTGCTTCAGCGGTGATCGGGCGGGTGCCGGCCCGGGCATACAGCGAGGCCCCGCCGACCGGTGGATCCGGTGGGCGGGGCCTCGGGCTGGGCTGCTAGCCGACGGCGTGAAGGGTGCCGCGACGCTTGGCCGCGGCGGCCTTCTTGGCGGCCGCCTGGGCCGCGCGCTTCTTGCGCTGCTGGGCGAGCTGGTCTTGGTAATTGGCAACGGCGCGGTGGTAGGAGGCGACGAAGTCCGGGGCGTCCAACCGGTCCTCCTTCGGCATCGCCGCGACGGCCGCGACGGCGTCCTCCAGGGCGTTGTACCCGGCCAGCATCGCGTTGATCTGGTAGATGCCGTTGCGGACCTTCTTGACGAGCTTGGCCAGCTCCAGGGTGCGCAGCGCGGCGTTGGCGCTGGGCCGGCTGAGGCCGAGGAGTTCGCCGACGCTGGCTTGGTCGATGTCGATGCGGCCGCCGGCCTCGCTGAGGGCGCGGAGCTTGAGGAGGGCGCGGTAGGCGGCCGGGGGGAGGTCGAGGTCGGCCAGGAGGCCGTCGGCGTTGACTGCGGCGAATCGGAGTTGGCTCACTGCAGCATTCCTTCCTCTTGGCGGGCCTCGCGTTCGAGGCGGCGCTTGGCGCGCTGCTCCGAGCGATTCTTGCGCAGGTCCTCGATGGCCTTGCGCATGTGCTCGAGCGATGGGTACCGCACCAGCTCCGGCAGGGTCGCGTCCTTGCGGATGGTGGTGAGGGTCTCGTGCTGCTCCACGCGAATGTACTCGGGCTTGCCGCCGGCGGTCTCGGTTCCTGGGATGAACTCGGCCGCCCGGTAGGAGAAGGGTGGGTTGAACTGGTAGACGCCACGCTTCACCTTGAAGGCGATGCCATGGCCCATGATCTCTTGCAAGGCCTCGGTGGCCTTCGTGCGGGAGACGTCGAGGACGGTGGCCATCTCCTCCTGGGTGAGGTGGATGCGGCCGCCGGCGCGTTGGCAGGCGATCAGCAGCAGGATCAGGCGCAGCGGCAGGGCTTCGCGGAAGTACTGCGCGATCAGGAAGAAGAACTCCAGCGAGTCCATGGCGAAGGCATTGGGGCGGTCCGGGGTGCCGTAGAACTCCAGCTGGTTGCGTTCGCCGTCGAGGGTGAGCTTCCGGCCGGGGTAGCGGCGGGCGACTTCGTCCAGGTCCTTCACGGGGGCCAGGGGCCTGCTCCACGCCTGGATGGCGTCGTCGGCCGGTGGCAGCGGTCGCGTTGCGCGCTTGGCGGTCGGCGGCCGGCCCTCCTTGGGCTCGGGGGCCACGTGCTGCTCCTCTCCTGGTTGATCGCGTGCGGCAGCAGTATGTCAGTCGGGCTGACAGATACGTCGGTATGGCCGACGTTTCGCGCGTGTTGTGTCCCCCCTGGGGGACACAACATCTCGTTGTCGTCCGGCCCGTGGGTGGGTGCGGCCCGTGTACATCGTTCCCCTGGAGGGGAAAGCCGCAGGTCAAGGCGGTAGGCACTGGCACGCGGGTAGCACTGGGGGGTACCGGTTCGTTCTGCTCCGGCAGAACGAACCGCAGGTCGCGTACATCGTTCCCCATGAGGGGAAAGCCACAGGTCAGCGTGGATGCGCCGCCCACGTCGCTATCACGGGGTTGATCGGTTCGTTCTCCGCAGCGGAGAACGAACCGAGTGCGCGGATGGCGGGTTCGGCATGGCGCCCGACGCCGTCCACGAGGTCCTCGTCGGCCTGGCCGGGGTGAGGTCGTAGAGCCGGCCTTCGCCGATCAGGCGGAGCACCTGGTCGCGGCGCTCGGTTCCGGGCGCGATGGCGTCGTTGTTCATGGGCGGTCAGCCCCTGGCCTGGCGGTAGGAGTCCCAGCGGTCGCGTTCGAGGAGCAGCGAGAGGTCGAAGGCGGCCTGGGCCTGGGCACGGTGGTCGGCGCCGGAGCAGGACTGCGGGCAGCCCGGGAGGCCGTCGGTGGTGGGGCAGGGGTAGAGCCAGGCGGCCCGCTCGCGGAGCATCGTGGGCAGTTCGGAGTGGACGTGGGTGTGGGGGTTGGCGTAGCAGCTGCGGCGGTCGGTGTAGGCGGTGGCGAGCCAGGCCTCGATCGCCAGGTAGTCCTCGGTGGTGCGGACGCCCGGGATGCGGTCGGCGAGGCGGTCGAGGACCATCTCGTCGGCCTGGGTCGGGTCCAGGGTGGCGTTCAGGGCGCCGTGGCGGTGGTGGTGCTGGAGGTGGTGGAAGCGCTGGTGCAGTTGCTCGTCCAGGTCGTGGTCGTGGTGGCTGTGCCCGCAGTGGTGGTGCTGGGTCATGGTGTGGTCCTTGGTGTCGGTGCTGGTCGCGGGCGGGGTCAGAAGGACATGTCGATGTACTCGATGTCCCGGAGGTGGACCTTGAGGTTGGCGGTGCGGTTGCCTTCGTTGCGGAAGTAGGCGTCGGCGAGGGCTTCGCCGACCATGTCGGTGAGCTGGTCGTCGGTGGCGCCGGCTTCGCGGGCGGCGATGATGGCGGCAGCGTGGGTGCCGGAGATGCGCTGGGTGAGCAGGCGTGGGCGCGGGGAGTCGCTGGTGCCGGCTCCGGCGTCGAAGCCGAACACCGCGCGGGTGCTGATCGTGAATCCGGTGCTGGCCGCGCGCTGCCGGGCCTCGGCCCGCACGTCCTGCTGCCAGTGCTCGCAGGTCTCGTCCTCCAGCGCCTCCCGGGCGGCCGCACGCGGCCGGGTGACGGTCCCGGCGCGGTAGCGCTGCACGGTGCGCTGGGAGACGCCCAGGCGGGCCGCCAGGGCCTTCGTGCCGCCCGTCAGCTTCCCGAGCAGGAACCCGACCCGACCCTGAGTGGAAGCCGGGATCAGCTCGGTGAACTGGGCGCGCTCGGCGCGCTCCAGGCCGTCCGCGATCGTTCCGCGCTTCTCCCGCCCACCGGCGGTTTCGGAGCTTATGCCGTCTATGTCTTCGTTTATGTCGTCTAGCACCCGAGCAGCATGAAGCGGTCCGCCTGTGGACAGAGTTCCGCAATTCCGAGCACAAACAGTCCTGAACCAGGGCAACTTGGAATGTTCCGGCGCAGCGGGGCGAGGTCCGGGGAGAATCCCGGTGTGATCGCTATCGCGCTGTACGCGCCGGAGAACCAGGACGTCGTCGAGCCGGGTCGGTGCGCCGTGCCGTGGGGTGTGTGCCCGGACCACGGGGGCACCCTGCGCTCGAACGTCGACCGCGGCAGCTGGTGTACGGACCCGGTGTGCTTCAACGCCTGGCCGTATGACCGCCTTGACGCGCCGTGCCCGGAGCCGGCTGCCCACACCGTCCGGGCCGACGATGGCTCCACCGTCTACGGCGTGTGCCACGGCCACGCCATCGCCGCCCGCGCGCAGATCGTCGGGGGCCAGGTCCTGCCCGACGCACCGGCGGCTGGTTGAGCACCCACGCGCCGGGTTACCGGAATCCGGCCGGCGTGGAAACGGCGGGCCCGGTGTCGGCGGGGTGGGACATCATCAGGGGATGTCACGCACCAAGCCCCTCCCGCCCTCCTACAGCGAGCTCCTCCTGGAGCAGCTGGACGCGATCGAGCAGGACTTCGTCGCCGTCCTCGAAGCCTCGGCGATCAACTACGTCAACCCGAACACGGAGGACAGCTACGTGTTCATCGTCGGTGCCGCCGACTGGGGATGGGCGCCGAGCCCGCCGGAGCTGGAGAGCCGGCGGATGGAACTGCTCGGGCGGGTGCGGGACTGGGGCCCGCGATTCCGGCTGCTGTTCCCCCATCCGACGCCGGAGGCCGCCAAGAAGCTCGAGGACGGCCTCGCGCACCTGGAGCGCTGGCTGCTCCGCCCTGGGGGGAACGACCACTCCGTGCCCCGGCACATCGCCCAGGCCGTCGGCCTGCTGCGGACGACCGTCGCGGAGCTGCGCGGCCTGACCGCTCTGCTGCCGGCCGACCCCTGGCCGGTGCGGCTGGTGGTGGACACGAACGCGCTGATCGACGATCCGGACCTGGCGGCGTACACCGGGCAGGCCGGGCCGCGGTACATGGCGCACCTGCTGCCGGTCGTGCTGCGGGAGCTCGACGACCACAAGCGCGGCGGCCGGACCCCCGAGCTGAGGGAGGCGGCGAAGAAGGCCGACCGGCGGCTCAAGGGGCTGCGCAGCAACGGCGGCGACGTGACGCGCGGGGTCCGCGTCGCAGGCGATGTCCACGCCGTCTTCGAGCACATCGAGCCGAAGTCCGACGCGCTGCCGGCCTGGCTGGACCTGGACGTCCCCGACGACCGGTTCGTGGCCTCCACCTTGCTGCTGCAGTCCCGCCACCCCGGCTCCGCCTGGTACGTCGTCACGAGCGACATCAACCTGCAGACCAAGCTCGCCGCGGTCTCCCTGCCGTTCATCGAACCCTGAGAGCCGGGTTCCCCCACCGGCTCCTGCGGGTCGGCCCGGCACCAGCTGGTGCGCGGGAAGGGGGCAGAATGCACTGTGGGCCTGTTCCCGACAGCTCCAATGCCGGGAACAGGCCCTTCTCGGTGGTGGTCTCAGGAGGATGTGGCCGGCTCCCGGCGGGCCTTGCCGTAGCGCTCCCAGGCGGCCTGCTTGGAGATGCCGAGGGCTTCACCGATCTCGGCCCAGGAGTTGTCCAGGAAGCTCGCTCGCAGGGCCGCGTCGCGGGCCTGGCGGGCGAAGTAGCCCCCGGACAGCCGGATGGCGGCCAGGGCGGCCATCGGTTTGTCGGCTTCGATCAGCGCGTCCAGCTGGCGGCCGACGGAACGGATCTGGTCGGCAAGGGCATACGGCACCGCGGTGTCCGCCAGGTCGGCGATGTGCTCGGTCTCCCACTGCTTCTCGGCGTCGATCTCCGCCTGGTCCGCCGCTTCGCCGGACGCGTCGAGGTACGGGTGGATGATGTCGCTGTTCCAGCCGCACTGGCAGCCGGCGGCGATGCCGGTGACGTGCGGGTGCTCGGGATCGGATTCGTCCACGTCGGTGAGGTAGGTGAATCCGTGGCCGGCATAGAGCTGATGGGCCGTCATGGCCGTAAAGATTTCATTACGGCGGCGCGAGAGTCAAGCCGAGTCGTAATGGAACCATTACAGCCGCCCGGGCTTCGGCCGGGTCCCGGACACGCCGTGGGCCCGTTCCCGGCAGCTCCAATGCCGGGAACGGGCCCACGTGCTTCTCCTACCGGCCGCGCGGTTCCATGCCGTCGGCCATGTCGTGCAGGTGGTGGACCGCGTCGTCCCAGCCCTGGCCGTACCAGTACGGGCCGGTCAGCGCGGTCGGCTGGTGCGGGACGGCCGCCAGCTGTACGGCGGCCTGCCTCCACGACGCGGCGACCACCGCCCGCATCCGGTCGAACTCGGCGACCAGGGCGGCCAGCTCCTCGGCGGGCGGCAGGTCGGCCTCGCCGCCGGCGGCCAGGGCGCGGCGCAGTCCGTGCGCGGCGAGACCGGCCAGGCGCTTGGTGTCCCCGTCGGCGTCGGCCGGGACGGTCGGCGATCCGGCGGCGGCCCGGACTTCGTCGGCGTAGGCGTCCAGGGCCTCGCGAAGTTCCTGCGGGGACCAGACGGTCATGTTGCCGCGGTCGGTGCGGACCATCGCTTCGAGGCGCTCTCGGGCGTTCACCGCGGCCCCGTTCAGGCCGTCGGGGCGGCGGCCCACGGGTCCGGGACGGGCGTGGCGGCGATCCACCCGGTGGGCGTCTCGTACGCCATCTGCGAGGTGACGTGGCAGACGCTCGGCGTCTGGTCGCCGTCGAGCAGCACCTTCAGCCGCTGCCCGGCGGTGTCCACGATGGTGCCCGCGCGGCCGTCGTGGCGGATGCGGCCGCCGAGGTCGACCCGGATGCCGAGGCGGCTCTCCAGCGCATAGTAGGTGCGGATGTGCTCGAGGTCGGCGGCCTGGCGCTCGTCGGGCCGCCGGCGGGCGGTCGCGAGGTGCACGCTGTTGATGTCGGTGCCGGGGACGGTGTGGTGCATGGTGGCTTTCTCCATCCTGGGGTCAGTAGGAAACGTCGATCGCCTGGATTCCGGTGAATTCGACTTCCAGGTTTTCGGCGCGTGATCCGCCGTTCTGGAAATAGATTTCCTGGAATCCTTCGGCCATGATGTCGCGCATCCTTTGGTCGCTGGCGCCTTCGTCCTGGGCGGCGAAGAGGCGGTCGGCCCACTCCGGGGGCAGGTGGACGGTCAGGTGCCGAAGCCTCGGCTCGTCGGTGGTGCCGACCGGGGCGGTGTAGCCGAAGTACGCCCACACCTCCACGGTGATGCCGGTCCTGGTGGCGGCCTTCTTGCGGGCCTGGCGGCGGATGCCGGGCTGCCAGACCCTCTTCAGCTCGCGCAGCAGGGCCTCGCGCAGCGCGGCGCGCGGGTGCTTGCGCTCGCCCTTGAGGTAGCGGCGCACGGTGTTCGGGTCGACGCCCAGGCGGTCCGCAACGGCCTTCTTGTCGCCCTTGGCGGCCTTGACCAGGGCCCGCATCTGGGCCTGCGCGGACTTCGGCAATGCCTGGGTGAAGTGCTCGGGCGCGGCCCGGTCGATGGCGTCGGTGATCTCCTCCACGGGCTGCTCCTACTTCCCGTCGACGGCGTTGGCGTCGTAGCCCTTGATGTGGCGGGCCGGGTTGACGGGCTGGTCGCGCTCGAGCCAGTCGACGACGGTCAGCATCTGCTGCACGCCCTCGACCTTGGACAGGCCCGGGGTGGCGCCGAGGCGGAACGTGCCGGGCAGCACCCGGCCGGCGCCGGTGAGCGGCAGGAAGTCCAGCGGCGAGGCACCCGGGGAGGCGTAGACGACGCAGTCGTTGTTGACGCCGAGCGGGTAGCGGCCGTTCGCCTTCGCCACGTTGGCCATCTTGCGGTGCATGTTCACCCGGGCCTTGGCGATGACCGCGGCCCGGATGTCCGGGCGCCAGGTCGGCCGCTCCAGCGCCGACCACGGCTCGCCGGACCTGTAGGTCAGGCCCTGCGGGCGCTCGCGCAGCTTGCCGATCCCGAACTTCACCGTCGACTTCACCGCGGACAGCACCATGGCGATCTGGTGGTGACGCCACACGGCCGAGGAAAGCTGGTCGTCGCCCAGCTCCGCCAGGTGCCCCAGACCCTCGGCGGCCAGCGCGGTGCGCAGCGCGCCGAGGTCGGTGCCCGCGCTTTTGAGGAGGCGGTGGGCGGTCATCGCGGCGAGGAACTGGCGCTCGTCGGCGTCCTTGTCGGTGGGGATGCCGGCCTCGGCCATCGTGGTCACGTAGGCCTCGCGGAGCCGGTCGTGCCACGGGTCCAGGTACGCGCCGGCCTTCTCCCGCAGGTAGGCCTCGATCGGCTGGACGTCGTGACCGAGCTCGACCGCGTACGCCACCGTGGCGGTGGTGTACCAGGCCGGGCCCTCGGGGGGCTTGCCGGTCGGGGTGAACGGGGAGGGCAGGCGCGGGTCGGTCGGGACGTGGGAGAGGTCGACGAACCAGGAGCCGGGCGTCTTCTTGTCGAACACCGGGTTGGTCACGTGGACCGGGCCGGACAGGCCGACGGAGAGCCGGGAGGCGGCGGCGAGGTAGGCGGTGTTGATGTCGATGCCCACCGCGAACGGCTCCACCATCTCCGCCTCGGAGAGCGTCTCCACCGGCCGGATCCACTGGTACGACTCCTCGTCCAGGAACCCGCCCTCCCAGCCCTGCGCGGCCGGGTGCTCCGTCAGTACCTCCGGCGGCGCCGCCTCGTAGACCTCGGTCAGCGCGCCCGGGTTCGGCGCGGACACCCACCCGCCCGTCGCCTCGTCGCGCACCGCCCTCGTCGGCGGGCGCAGCGCGGTCATCAGCTCCAGGCCGCAGGTCGCGGTGGAACCGCGCGGGGTGATGACCCGCTGGGCGTAGATCCCGAGGACGCGGGCCAGGTCCGGGGCCGGCAGGTCCGCGGCCGCGCCCCAGGCCCGGGTGTCCAGGGCCCGCCACGGCAGGATCGCGAGCTGCACGCACTGCCGGCGGCCGTCCTTGACCGGCCGGTAGATCCGTGCCCACGGGCCGAAGCCGCGGCGGGTGAGCTGCCACTTCGAGCGGGCCAGCGCCTTGACCACCTTGTGGTCCTCCGGCAGCCGCTGCGAGCGCCGGGTCGCCGGGTCGTCGTCCAATGTGGCCGGCAGACCGAACTTCTCGGCCGCTTCGGCGGTGAGCACGACCAGCGGGTCGCCGTCCCGGCCGTTGCGGTGCAACCGGGCGGTGCCCAGGCCGGACTCGGTGAGCGCCCAGGTCACCAGCTGCGCCAGCGTGGTCGCCGGGCACTCCAACAGCAGGCCGCCGACTCCGTAGGCGGTGCCGTCACCGTCCAGCACCACCAGCGGCCCGTTCGGGAACTGCCCGTCGAAGTACGGCGCCGGCCGCGCCGCGCGGCGCAGCACCGGCCCGCCCACACGCGCCGCGGCGGGCCGGGCCGCCGGGACGGACGGCGCCTGCGGGGCATCCCCGGCGGTCTCCACCACCGCGTCGGCCGCCGGCTCCGGCGCGCTCTCCACCGGCGCCGGGACGGGCGCCGGCGCGAACGCGGCCGGCACCTGGTCGACCGTCGAGGAGGCCGGGGCGCTCTCCGGGGCCGGGTACTTCGCCGCCCAGCCCTCCAGCAGCCTGACGTACGCCTCCAGCCGCGGCGGCTTCGGAGCCGAACGGCCGTTCTCGTAGTTCTTCACCGTCTGCACCGTCGACTGCAGCACCTTCGCCAGCTGCGCCTGGGTCACCCCGGCAGCCTCCCGAAGCCGCGCACGCTCGGCCGGCTCCGGCAACTGCGGCCCGGGCTCCTCCCCGGCCAGCAGCGCGTCCACCGCCGCGAACAACTCGTCCTGCGTGGGCATGAAGCCTCACCTCCAGGACCAACCTAACACACCATTAGCCATATTCGTTAACTAAGGCGGTTGACCCTTTCATTTAACCCTTGTTGATTCTTATTTTCAGATTGTAGTCTGTCGCTCCTTCCAGTGCGTCAGTAGGGCGCGCCAGTGCCAGCGGGCCCGGGAGAACACCGCCCACCGCGCGTCCGGCAGGTCGCCGGCGAGGTCCTCCAGCGCGATCCGCACCGCCAGGTCCAGCCAGCCGGCCGCGTACGTGTCCCCGATCAGCTCCAGCAGCCCGTCCCGGTCACGCGGCAGCCTCACCCGCGAGCTGAAGTAGGCGGCGCGGATCTCCGCGCCCGTCAGCGGCCTGCTCAGCAGCACGGGGACGACCAGGTCGACGTAGTCCCGGCACTTCGACTCGAAGGCGCTGGCGTCCCTGGGAGCGGCCGCCATCAGCTCCTTCTGCGCCCGGATCGCCCCCTCGGTCCGGAAGTGGCGCACGAACCCGCGCGGCTGCGGGGAGTTCACCCCGTCGTCCGGCTCCCGCGCCAGCCGGATCCACAGCTGCGGCGGCACCCGCTCCCACTCCATCAGCCGCGCCACGTGCCGCAGCGCCTCCTCCTCGTCGACCAGCGGCCCGATCTTCGTCCACGGCGTCGCACGGCTCAGGGCAAAGCCGGTGACCGGCGTCCAGTACACGTACGGCAGCACCAGCAGGGCATGGACCGCACGCAGCCGGGCTGCGTACTCGCGCCCCGGGATTCCCAGGTAGGCCAGATCGGTGCGATCGACCCGACCGCTCAGCCGCTCTCCGCGCTCCAGCGCCTGGTGCAGGTCGTGCGCCATGGTCTGGAAGACCCCGGTGGCCGGCAGGCGCAGCGCCGCCTCCAACGACCCGAGCCGGGAGTTGCAGCGCCGGCACAGCGCTCCCCGCACCTCGTGCGAGACGTGGTCGTGATCGACCAGCACCGACGGCCTCGTGCACAGCGCGCACCGCGGGCGCTCGGCCAGAAACGCCGCCTTCGCCTCCGACGACATCCGCCGGTAGTCCATACCCACCTCCAGCAACGGGGACCTGTCCCGCCGTCACGGTCGCAGGCGCAGCCGACAGCACGTCCACCGTTCGGCCGCCGCGACACGCCGAATGCCACGACCGGGCCGATCTGTCACGGCAGATTCCTACGCTCGGCCGCAGACGGACTCCAACGTCTGGAGGAGAAGAAGATGAACGACACGATCACCGAAGACCGGGTCCACTGCCCGGCCTGCGGCTCGGACGACGCCAACCGGCGCCCCGAGCCCGACGGCCGCCGTACCCACGACTGCCCCCGGTGCACGCGCTCCTTCGAGCCGCGCCGTTGCCCGAAGTGCGGCGGCGCCCGGATCGACGGCTCGATCGCCGTATCCGGTGCGCCGTACAAGACGCCGCCGGCAACGGTCGGCTGCTGGGACTGCGGGGCCGAGATGCCGGCGCTGCGCGACCCGTACGGCGGCTGACCGGCCACCAGCACGAAGATCGGCCGGGCTCGTGCACCCATGGTGCCCGGGCCCGGCCCGTTCTGCCTCCTGCGGCTACTGGTCCGCCAGGGCTCCCGCACCATCGGGATCGGACTGCGCCTGCGCGTGGATGGCCAGGGCGTCAAGAGCATCGGCGGTGCTGGTCACCAGGCGGACGAACTGCTCGTCGGGCCTGAGGGTGTGGAGATCGGCCCGGGTGAGGGCCGCGGTCCAGTTGCTGGAACGCGGGTGGGCCACACCGGTCGACCGCAGCCCCTGGAGCAGGCGCAGCGGGCCGACGAGCATGTCCGTGTCGCCGCCGGTGTGCTTCACCCAGCCGTCGATGCAGTTGATGGTCGCCGCTGCGGGGTCAGCGCCCGGCAGCGCACGGAGCGCCCTGGTGTCGAGGTAGTCGATGACGCCCTTGGCGAGGGTGAGGATCTGGTTGTCGGCTTCGCTCTGCTCGCTGCTGGTGGGCAGATGCAGGCCCTCGAAGGCGATCCGGTCGGCCGCGTTCCAGGCCCGGTAGACCGGTTGGCCGGCGAGGGCTGAGAGCGCCGTGCTGAACCTCTCCCGGGCCTGCGCCAGGCGCCACAGCGGATCCGTGGTCGGGGTCCACTGGCCCAGAATCTCCCGGCGGTGGCGGTCCTCGTCGACTCCGCCGCGGGGCGCCACGTTGAAGCTGAGCCAGTGGGCGCGTTCGGCGCTCGGCAGGTCGCGGCCGAGGTCGCCGAGGAAGGCCTCGACCAGGCCCTCGCCGTTGCGGCCGATCGAGATGCCCCACAGGCCCAGACACGACAGCCGGCTGGGGCTCACCTGGTAGCGGGAGGGCTCGGAGGTGTAGCGGCGCAGCACCTCGCGCCGGAAGAAGACGCGGGTCAGATAGTGGGGGGTGCCGAGGTCGGTGAAGTAGTCGCTGAGCCGGTCCGGGTCGCAGGTGAAGGTGACGGGCAGGCCGGTGCCGGGGTCGGTGCCGATGGTGAACTCGGGGTACGACTCGGTGGTGGGGTACGGGTAGCCGAGGTCGGCCGGCTTCGCGTCGATCGGCAGGACCAGGTGCTTGCCGCACAGGCGAACGAAGGCGGGGGAGCCCTCGTGGCCACTGTGGAACTCGAAGATGCTCACCTCCGTACGGTCGGCCGCCTTGATCCTCGGGGAAGGTGCGGAGTCGAGGTGGGTGACCCGGTCGTACTGGACGACGAGGAAGCGCTCGCGGACGGCCAGGTAGCGGCGCAGCGGCAGCGCGGCGACCTCGATGCGCAGGTCGGTGTCGCTGCGGCTGATGCGGACGAGTTCCTCGTCGCGGCCGGCGTCGTCGAGGTGGTACCAGCTGCCGTCGGGACGCGGAACGGCGCTGAAGTACCACAGGAACGAGTGGGCGAACTCGATGGTGGGCTCGATGCCGGGCTGCTGGTGGCGCCGGCGGTGGACGAAGAACTCGGCTCGCTCGAAGGTGTCGGTCAGGCCGTCGTCGAACACGACGCGGTCACCGAACTGGGAGACGCCTGCCTTACCGATGCCGCCGTGGATCCACGAGAACTTGGACAGGGCGTGCTCGCGGCCGACGAAACTCGTCAGGTAGCTGCTGATCCCGACGTCCCGCTTGCCGTTCGTGACCTCCTGGAGGACCGTCACCCAGCCGATGGGGACAGGATCGATACCCGCGAGGTAGAGCTCGGGCCGCGCGTCCTCGGGCAGGCCGTCACCGCTACCGCTGCTGTACGTAAGCGCCATCCGGTGAGTGTAGGACCAGCCGCTGACAGCCTCCACGACGTTCCTGGCAACCGAATCCTCCCGGGCTTCGGCGTGGCAGTGCACGGCCCCGGCTGGCCTGAGACTGCCAGGACGGGCGAGCCACGACGACCAGAGACAACCCCTCCGGGCCTGGACGCCACTGCGGCGGCCAGGCCCGTTCTTCCTAGACATCCTCTACGGCGACACCGACCACACCGCCGTACCAGCGGGCACCGGCTTCGGGGCGCAGCGCCGGGAGCAGTACTGCGGAGGGAAGTCAGTCAGTCGGAAGGGCAGCAGCGGTCTGGTCCCGCAGGTGGGGCAGGCGTCGGTGGCCTGCCGGACACGTTCGGCCTCGGCCTGGGCGACATTTCGCAGGCGCAGGCCCTCGCGGTCGATGGCGTGGCGCAGCCGCATCTCCAGGGTGTCGTCCCAGCTCCACTCGGCGACGTGGTCCGGGTCGTCGAAGCCCGAGCCGATGAGCGTCTTGATCACCGTTTCGGATCCGGCGTGGGCGACGGCGGCCTTCACCAAGCGGTCGGCACCGTGCCCGCCGCCGCAGCGTTCCGGCTCGTAGTCGGCGTCCTGCACCGTGGTGGTGGCCAGCCGGTGGGCCATGTGGACCAGTTCGGGAAGGCTGCGCCGGCGCAGGTGCTCACCGCACCAGACGACATCTTCTCCGACCGGCATGCTGAGGCAGGTCGGCTGACGGCAGCACTCGTCGATCCGTTCCTGGGTGAGGCACAGGTCGAAGCGTCGTTCCCCGGCGACCACCAGCGCCCGGTGGTCCGGATCCGCGCTCTCCACCCGGCATCGGGTGCCGAGACCGGTTTGGGCGAGCAGGCCGGCCAGCTCCAGAACGGTGCCGTGCGGCACGTCGACGCCGAGCAGCTCGGAGAAGAACGACTTCGGCGGTTCCCAGCCCGGCTCGCCCCCGGCGTCGCAGTCCAGGAACCAGGCCGGGACGGTCACCGGGGCGGACGTGCACTCCGCCAGCAGCTCCCCCAGCGAGAAGGGCTGGCCGGTCTGCGGGCGCCGGACGGCGTCCTCACGGGCGAGCGGGGTGTAGCGGCGGCCGGTCAGCTGCTGGAGGGCGCGAACGGTCTGCTTACGCTTGCGGTCCTGCGTCATGACACGAAGTCCTCCCGCAGCACGCCCACGCCCGCGCCGCAGCAAGGCGGTCAGGACTGACAAACCGAAGTGCCGCGCGAGTCCGGGACCCTTGTCCAGTGCCGGGGCGTGGGTAGGTTCCGGCCGGGAATCTGGCAGGCGCGCCTGCCGCGGGCACAACATAGCGCATCCGGGCGCGCCGACGCGGACCCGCTGACCGGAACGCGGCGACGTCCTCCAGGCTTCAGGTCTCGCTTCTCGGATCTGGGCAACGGCCCAGGTGGCTGCCAGGATGAGCCGATGGACGACGAAGCAGCCCCAGGCCGGGCCGACCAGGTCCGCCTCTACCTCGACACCCTGCAGGCCCGCATGGACCCCGACCAGTTCCGGGTCCTCGGTCAGCTCCTCACCGGTACCATCGCCAGCCTCGCCTCACCCACCGGCGACGGCCGCATCGACATCGACGACGACGACCAGGTCCACCTCACCCGCAACGTGAAGCAGGAGCTCCTCGCCATCCTGAGCATCGTCGTCACCGGCACGATGGAGCAGCACATCGTCGACCTCGGCAACGGATCCATGACCGTGATGGACTCCGAGGCCGCCGCCGACCCGGACGCGGTCCAACAAATGCGCGACTGGGCAGCCCAGGAGCGCCGCGAACGTGAGCACACCGACGCCGTCCTGCACGGCATCGCCGAGGCCTCCGCAGACTGACCAGGACCGTCTCGAAGTGGTGGAGTCCCGCCCCCCGGGGGCGGCTGCCATCCGCTGAGCGCACCGGAATTGCAGGACCAAGAGCATCCACGTGATCCAGCCGACCACCTGATGCCGGCGTCGTACCGGGCGGCTCGATATCGGTGGGGCGATGCTCCGTCAGCATGTGCCGTAGAATGCCCATGTGCGCGGGGGCGTATTAAGGAAAAAATATGGATACGGCACCCATTCATTGTTCGGCCTGTGGTTCGGCCGATGTGCGCAAGCTCCGCGAGGCGGAGGGACGCCGCACCCACATCTGCTTCCGCTGTGACAGCACCTTCGCGCCCTACTACTGCCCGCGCTGCGGCTCGGGCCGGGTCGACGGCTCCGCCGGGATGTCCGGCGCCCGGTTCCGGACGCCGCGCACCACCGTCCGCTGCTGGGACTGCGAGGCGACCATCCCCGCCCCGAAGCACCCCCGGGGCAACTGACCGGCCCCGGCGCGGTGAGGCCCGGCGCCGGTTCCGGCGCCGGGCCTCACCGCGCTGTGCTGGTCTACTCGGCGTCGGCGATCGACAGGTCCGGGCCCGAGCCGCAGCAGGTCCCGGTCTTCGGGGGCTCGCGGTGGCGCAGCGCGCGGACGGCGGTGATGGTGTTCGTCGTGCCGGTGGCGGTGAGGCCGAGGTTGCGGGCGAGGGCGGCGAGGTAGTCGGCCTGGGGGCCGGCAGGGTCGGTGAGGGCTTCAGTGAGGAACTGGAGTACGGGCGTCATCGCGCCCTCCTTCGGGAGAGGAGTCGTCCTTCACCCCTTCGAGGCGCGCGGAGTCCACTGGACCGGACTCGGGCGCGGGGAACGTTTACGGCCTGGGGCTCTCCCCAGGCTTGGGCACGTGAATTCGGCGGTGATAATGCCCGGCTGGTCCGGCACGCCACCGTGCCGGACCAGCCGGCGGTGTCAGCTCAGGCCGGCGTACTCCTCGAGGCGGTCGGCCAGGCGGCGGTCGGGGCAGGAGACCAGGCCGTCGGTGTCGTCGCCGGTGTGCATCACCAGCCGGTCGACCTCGCGGGCCAGCGCGCCGACGGGGGCGGCGGCCGCGGTGGTGCGGGCGTCCATGGCGATGGGGGCGGTGCGGAAGTAGTCGGGCATCTCGGGTACCGCGGGGACGGGGACGCCGGGGGCGAGGCCCTCGGTGGCCTAGACGGACTGCTCGAACCAGAGCCGGGCCTCGCGGATCTCCCCGCGGCCGAGGTGGTGGAGGTACAGGCACCAGGCGGAGGTGCGGTCGCGGGCGCCGGCGCCGATCTTCCACCAGAACTCCGCGCTGACCGGGTGCCCGGCCAGGTAGAGGACGCAGCCGAAGAGGCGGAAGCCCTCGATCTCCTGGGTGATGTCCTCGACCCGGCCCCGATGGCGCGGGCGCCGGCGCCCGGAGCCTGCGGCGGCCGGCTGTTCGACCAGGTCCGCGAGGTCGGCGAGCGCGGCCAGGTCGGCGATCCGGGCGAGCGGCGTGGTGCTGAGCTCGGTGGCGACCACCGCCTCCAGGCACTGCCGGGCCTGCTGCTGCTCGGCCCACCAGCCCGGCGGCGGCTGCTGGCCGCGGCGGATCCGGGCGACGTCGGCGGAGATGCGGCGCAGCTCGGCGGGGACGTCGAAGGTGTCGTCCGGCTCGGTGGTGCCGGCGGGTTCGGCGGGGGTGGGGATGAGGTCGTCGAGGAGGTGTTCGGGGTTCATCGGTCGGCTCCTTCGCGGCGGGGCCCGGGGACGGCGGCGGTGCGGCGCAGGACGTGGCGCTCGGTCAGCAGGCGTTCGAGGCCGGTGAGCGCGCGGCGGTAGTGGTAGTCGACGGTGCGGGGGTGGATGCCGAGGACCTGGGCGGTGTACTCGGCGGTGTAGCCCATGGTCTTGCGCAGGATGAAGACGTCGCACTGGCGGGCCGGCAGGTCGGCGAGCGCGGCGTAGAGGCCGGCGCCTCCTTCGACGCGGGCGAGGGCCTGGTGCATCTGGTCGAGCTTGCGGCGGGCCGCTCGCAGGCGGGCGGCGAGTACGTTCTCCCGCCGCAGCCGGTGCACCCGGTACATGACGGCGCCGGTGAGGACGTCCCAGGTGTGTGACTCGAAGTCGGGCGCGGCGAGGACCTGGTTCCAGTGGAGGGCGAGGTGGGTGAAGACCTCGCGGACCACTTCGTCGCCGACCGCCTGGTCACCGAGCATCTCGGCGGCGTAGCTGCGGAAGCTCCTGTTCTTGACGAGGAAGTAGGCCTCGAAGTCGAGCGGGAGGTCGACGGGCTCGTCGTGCACAGCGGGGCCTATCCCGTTGCCGGTGAAGGTGTCGTCGTTCATCGGGCCGCTCCTGCCGGGGAGGGCGCCGCGGCGTCCGCGGCGCCGGGTGCCGGTCGTCGGCGGTCGCGGGTGCGGACAGGCCTCCCGAGGGCGGCGGCCGTGTCACGGTGGGCGTCCATCTGACTCTTTCGGTCGGATACGGCGTCAGGTCCTGCACGCCGGGGACACGTTGTGGCCCACCTCCACACAACCAAATGACCCTGCCCGTTCACGCATACAGCCCACCCCAATCTCACCGTAAGATCACGACTGGTAACCAGTAGTGACAGGTACTCTGGGCGACCCGGTCAACTGCGGCTCCGGGTAGGCCAGTCGGCAATTCCTTTCCGCATTCAACTAGACACCATGCGTAATCAATGTGACTGGTATCACCTGTGCGTGCCCCGACTTCCTGACCGGACCGATCAGCAGAACGGCACCGAACAACTCCACCGGGCCCGAGTTCGCTGTCGCCCCGGCCATCTCCCCCGCCGGCGGACGGACTCGGCCGCGCGGCAGCCGCTCATCCGGGCCGAAGATCCGCTCGTCAACCTCCGGGCCGCGGCATGCCGCCCGCGGGTGACGAACCGCAACCGCCCCACGGCAGGCTGCTAGCCGTAGACCATGATCACCACGAACTGGTGGCGCCGCAGCGCCACCGCGCTGACCGCCACCGCCCTCGCCCTGCTCGCCGTCCCGGCCCAGGCCGCCCCCGTCCAGACCGCCGCGCACCGCGTGCCCGGCGAGACGGTGGCCACCACGTTCTTCGCCGCCATCGACGCGCTCGACGTCGCGGACGAGCGCCGCGAAGGCTACGTCCGCACCGCATACCGACACTGGACCGACGCCGACCGCAACGGCTGCAACGCCCGCAAGGACGTCATCATCAGCGAGGCCGTCAAGGCCCCGGCGGTCGGTCCCGGCTGCACCCTCACCGGCGGCGAATGGTTCTCCCCGTACGACGACGTCGTCGTCACCGACGCCTCTGGCCTGGACGTCGACCACGTCATCCCGCTCGCGGAAAACTGGGACTCCGGCGGCTACAGCTGGACGGCGAAGGAGCGCGAGCAGTACGCCAACGACCTCGCGGACCCCCGCACCCTCATCGCCGTCACCGCCCGCTCGAACCGCAGTAAAGCCGACAAGGACGTCGCCGAGTGGCTTCCGCCGGCCACCGAGTACCGCTGCCGCTACACCGAGGACTGGGTCGCGGTGAAGACCCGCTGGGGCCTTTCCGTCGACCCCGCCGAGCTCGCCGCCCTCCACCGCATCGCCGCCGGCTGCGAAGACGTTCCGATCACCGTCGTCCTCGCACGCTGACCCCGGCCCGCCACCCATGCGCCCGCCCGGCCGCAGCACGGCCGGGCGGGCCCCGACGCCGGCGGTGCACCAGCCGGTCCGCCAGTGTGACGGCCGTCGGCGGACCGGACGGGTTCCCGCTCTGCTGCTACCCGGAGGCGGCGACGACGTCCGGCCGCTCCCCGCCGGCGGCGGTGCCGGGCGCGGCGGTGGCGACGCTGCCGTCCCCGGCGGGCAGCCACAGCCCGGCGGTGCGGGGACGGCGCGCACCGCCGCGCCCGGTCGCGCGGACCTCCGCCCGCCGGCCGGTGAGCTGCCCGAAGCCGTCGCCGAGTCCGCCCCACCGGCTCACGGTCACCTCCAGACGCAGGTGGGCGCCGGGCCAGGGACCGGGAGTGACCAGGACGGTGCCGGTGCGGCGCAGGTGCGCGGCGAGCCGGTCCAGGGCTCGCGGCGGCACGCCGACCGGGGCGGCGGCGAGGACGACAGGGCAGGCGGCGGCGAGCGCGGTGATGACCTCGGCGGCGTGCTCGCCGGGATGGTCGGCGACGACCAGGCGGTGCAGGTCGATGCCATAACCGGCGGCCGCGGCGAGACCGAGGTCGGGCAGGCCGACCGCGGCGGTCCAGGCATGCGGGTCGGCGGTCGCCGGACCGGCGGCGAGCGCGAGCAGCAGCCCCGTGTCGGTGGCCTCGGTGATGGTGCCCTTCGCCAGGCCGCCGTGCGGCAGCAGGCCGGCGAGCGGGTCGAGCACCGGCAGCGTCGCGGCCTGGGCCTCGCGGGCCCGGGCCGCCGGCGACGTCGCCTCCAGCAGGCCGGCCAGCCGTGCCTGGCGCTCGACGCCGTGCCGGATGTCGGTGGCGGCCGGGGCCGTCACGCGCCGCCCGCCCGCTTCGCTGTTGCCTGCGCACCGGTCGGACGGCCGGCCGGGTGCCCGGCCGGCACGGGGTCGGTGCCCTCGGGCAGGGGCTGGAGGACGGCAGGGTCGGCGATCACCCAGGCCGCCTGCCTGTCCTCGCCCCAGCGGGCGTGCGCGATCCACGGCAGACCTGGGCCCGGGCAGCGGCGGGCCGTCACCAGGGTCGAGCGCCACGTCCCTCCAGCGCGCAGCCAGGCCAGGCGCCAGCACCCGTCCGTCCCGTCCGGATCGGGTGCGCCCGCCAGTTCACCCGGCACGGCGACCGCGTCCCGCCACCGGCCGAAGTACGGGGCTGCGGCCGGCGGCGCGGCGGTCGGCTCGGGCAGCGGGCGGATCCGCTCGGAGTCGAACAGGAACCAGCCCCAGCCCTGCCCGCCGGCCGCCGGGCCGTCCTCGGCCCAGCGCACGTGGACCACCCACATGGCGGCGCCGGGCGGGCGCCGCCACACCGTGAGCATCCCCGGCAGCCATGCGCCGCCGATCCGGATCTCCACCAGCCTCCACCGGCGCACATCGCGGTAGTAGCCGGGCAGCGTCATCAGCTCCCGCGGCGCACGCTCGGCATCGCCCGGTGCTGGCTCAGAGCGCACGGGGCGGGAGAAGGGAACGGCTGCGGTCACACCTCCAGATTATCGCTCGAATGTTCGATTGCCTGCTCGGGAGGCCGCTCCGTCGCAGGTCACGCCCCCGTGTGGTGAGGGCGTCCCGATCGCAGAAGGCAGGCGCAGCATGGAAGGGGAGGAGGCGTGCGATGCCGAACGCGATCGCCAAGATGACCGTCAGCTTCTCTCTGGTGTCGATCCCGGTGACCGTCTACGCGGCGACCGGGCTGCACACGGTGCCGCTGCACCTCGTGCACGCCGTCGACGGCGGCAGGATCCGGCAGAAGCGCGTCTGCGAACTGGACGGGGCGGAGGTGCCGTTCGAGGACGTGGCCCGCGGCTACGAGGCCCGGGACGGGCGCATGGTCGTCCTGACCCAGGACGACCTCGCCGACCTCCCGCTCGCCACCACCAAGGAGATCCGGGTCCTGGGCTTCCTCGACGCGGACCGGGTGGATCCGGTGAACTACGACAAGGCCTACTACCTGGGGCCGTCCAGTCCGGCCGGCGCCCGCCCGTACGCGCTGCTGCGCCAGGCCCTGCTGGACGTCGGCCAGGTCGCCGTCGTGCGCACCGCGCTGCGCACCCGCGAGACCTGGCGGTGCTGTGGTCGGGGATGTCACGGTCCCGGTGCGGGGCAGGTGCGATCATCGGCGGATGACACCGAGTTGCTGTGCACTGGTCTGGCTCGACGGGACCGACTTCGCGCGGTACGCCCTCGTCCCGGAAGACCTCCTGCCCGGTTGGACCGGTACGGAGGTCGACGACGTGATCGGCGAGTACGTGGCGGCCGTCCGGCACTCGGGCCGGGACGTCCTCGCGCTCGGCGGCGAGCCCCTACCCGTCACCTGGATCCCCGGGGCCCGCGTGTTCGCGCGCTCGTACTACGCCGAAGACGACTCCGCCCTGCTGTCCGCTCTCGAAGCCGTCGTGGACTCCGACGGGTGGGAGGACGTGCTCGACGTCGAACTCGGCGGCCGGTACGTCCTGACCGACGCCTCCTACAGCGGTGCCCGGATCGCTGATCACATCGGCAACCCGGGCAGGGTCCGGGAACTCGTCCGGGTCGATCTCCCCTTCGGTCGCTACCGTGTCCAGTCCCTGATCGTCGGACCCGTCTCCGAGAACCGATGGATGTTGGAACGCCTGCTGGCACAGTAGGCGAGCTCCGTCTCCAAGAGGGCCGGGACGACACACGGCGGCACCAATCACTCGGCAGCGCGCTTTCCGCCACCGCCCGCATGTGGTGGCGGGAGGCCGACGGTTTGGCTGACCGGGCGCTTCTGCCCGAGGACACCGCTTATGAGGGTGTACAGCTCGGACGGTGGACGCGGGCGCAGCGGGGCGGCCGGGCCGGCCTCGTCGAGGACCAGCAGGATCTGCTCGCGTCGATCGGAATCGAGCTGGTGGCCGCGAGAAGGCCTCCGCCGAGGCGGAGCCGAATGCGTCCCGCGGTGCTCGGTTCGCCCAAGGCGTCGCCGCGCTCCCTGTGCACCCGCGAGACGTCGGCGGTGGTGCGGGGTGCGGGAGGGCACGCTGGTGCTGCACATCCTGCTGTGGCCGGACGAGATCCGCTGCCCCGCGGGCATCGCCCCGGCCGGGGTGGAGCCGGGGGGCGCAAGCTCGTGCTGGCGCTCCCCCTCATGGATGCGATCTCCGAGGACCTGCACCTGGAGAGCGAGGCGCGGTGGCCCCACCCAGGAACGGTCGGGCGGCTCAGCGGACGTCGACGGTGAACTGGCGCTTGGTCTGGTCCGGCCCGCCGGGGAAGGACCCACCGAGTTCGTCACGGTAGGGGACGTGCACGGTGATGGTGGTGCGGCCGGGGTTCTGCGCGCGGAAGGTGAAGTAGTAGTGGCCGCCCGTGCCGAGGTTCCCGGTCGCGCCGAAGCCGAGCAGGTCCGTGAGGCCGGCGTTGCCGACGTATTCGTCGCCGGCGGCGCGGGCGACGGCCGGGTCGGGATCGGGGGCGGCCATGGTCCAGTTGTCGCCCGCTCCCCGGTAGCCGAACACCTCGATCGAGAAGAGCTCACCGGACTTGACCACCAGGTCGCCCGAGGCCTGCGTGAACACCGTGCCGTGGTCGAGCTTGCCGGTGGTCTTCCGGTGGACCGCCACCGCGCCGCCGACGACCACCAGGGCCAGCACCGCGGTTGCCACCAGCAGGATCCGACGCCACCGCCTGCTCATGAGGTTGCCTCGCGGTGGGTGACTCGCAGTGCCAGGAGAGCGGCGACCGCATCGAGCCAGCGGGCGACCAACTGGTCGCCCTGCGGGCCCTGTACGACCATGGAGGCTGCCTCCAGCCAGCCACGGGCCACGGCGGCGGCCGGACCGGGCAGCGGCTCGGGCAGTGCGGCCGCGAAGCGGGCACCGCCGGCACGGACGACCTCGCCCAGGAAGGTCAGGGCGCGCGGCATGACGCCGAGCCGGTCGACGGTGATCGCGGCGGCCACCGCGCCGTCGCCGAACAGCGTGGAGCGGTGCAGTCCCGGGTTCGGCAGGCCGAACCGCAGCAGGATCTCGACGTCCAGCTCCGCCAGCCGGCTGTCGCTCTGGGGTTGTGGGGTGTTCACCTGGGACCTCACTTGGGCAGCCGGATGCTCTCGACGTTGGGGAGGCTGGCGTCGGAGGCGCCGCCCATGTGGTTGTTGACGAAATCCGCCTCGCTGACCCAGACGGTGTAGCCCCAGGGGTTGTAGATCTCCAGCTGGTCGCCTCGGTGCCCGATGATCATCATCTGGTGGCCTCCGTCCCCGCGGACCGACACCGGGACCGGCTTGCCCTCGTCGATCACCCGCTCGATCTCGGTCAGCGCGTTCTGGCGCTTGTCCCGGCTGTCGAGATCCACATTGCGGTACTCCGCACCGGTGTGCTTGCCGATCTCGTCGTCGGCGATGTCGTCGGACTCCCAGTTCCACATCCCGCCCTTGCCGAGATGCCACCAGGCGCGGGTGTCGTAGACGCGCCTGGTCTCCTCGCCCCACCGCGCCTTCGCGGCGTCACCGTTGTCGTAGGCCGGGTCGCCGGGGCGGCCGCCGGTGGTGAGCTGGAAGGCGAACAGCGGGTCGACCATCGCCCGGGCGGTCACCGTCGACGCTGCCACGCAGGTCGGGTACTGGCCCTGGCTCCAGTTGACACCCTGGTAGCCCGTCGGCGCCTTCTGGTCGGACGTCGCGTCGAGCTGCACCGGGGAGATCCGCTCGCCGAGCCATCCGGGGGTGTCGGCATGCTCGTGGATCAGGTCGTCGAACCTTTTGACCTCGTCGTAGCTGTGCCCGGCGGCCAACGCCTTCATCAGGTAGGCGCGTTCCTCCGGGGACTTGCAGCCGGCCAGCAGCTGGTCGAAGCGGACCCTGTCGGCCTCGCTCATCTTGTCCATGGCCTGGCCGGCACGGGTGACGTCGTTGGCCGTGAGGATGCCGCCGTGCACCTGGTTGCCGTCGAGAGCGGCATCGACGAGGACCAGCTTGTCCGCGGCGCCCAGGCCCTTGTTCTTGAACTTGCCGGCCAACGCCTTGCTCGCCAGCGCGTTCAGCTCGCGGACGGCGGCCCGACCTGCGGTCTCGGCCTTCACCGCGGCATCGAAGATCGACTTGATGCCCTCCTGCGCCCGCGCCTTGGCGGTGTGCATCTTGTCGTCGTCCCAGTGGAACGGGTCCGGCGCGCCCGCGACGGTGATCTCGTGCAGCAGCGCCAGCGCCTCGGCGAGCGGTGCGTGGCCCTGGCCGTGCAGGGCCTGCGCCTCGCTCAGGGCTCCGGCCAGCGCCGTGAGCTGGCTCCCGCCCTTGCGGAGCATGTCGCGGCAGCGAGTCAGGTCGTCGGCGGAGGCCTTGACGACTTCGGCCGCCTTCTCGCCGACCTGCCCGGTCCAGGCATTCGGCAGGCTCTCGGAGGCGACCTTCTCCACCTTCATCTGGACCTGGTCCAACTGGCTGCCCGCCGTGTTGTAGGCCGCAGCGAGTTCGCCGAGCTTGACCGGATCGCCCTGCGGGGCGGGCAGCCGCAGGGCATCGTGGACCGCGTACTTGAGGTCGCCGGCGCCCCACATGCCATGGGACTCGTCAATGACCTTCTTCAGCTTCTCGGCCTGCTGGCGCTGGCTGTCCGCCAGCAGACTGGCCAGGCTCGCACTGTGGTCCGCCACGGTCAGGCCCCCTGCTGGTACTGCTGCCGCACACCGTGGTCCGCGGAGGAGTAGTTGGCCGCCGTGGTGTGCACCTTCCCCCCGAGGTCCGAGAGCGCGTCGATATTCACCTGGAGCTCGTCCTGCCAGGCCTGCCAGAACGCCTTCGCCGCGTCACCCGCGTACTCACCGAAAACTGCAGGGTCCGACATGTTCAACCGGTCCAAGACCGCTTTGACGCCGCCCACGTCCGTACCGGCCGCGATCAGCCGATCGCCCGCGTCCCCCAACTTCGCCGGGTCCGCACTGAACCCCGTCCCCGCCCCACCGATCCCCATGGCCCCACTCCCCAGCCCCCGAAACGGTCCGTAGACAGCCCGGCAGCATAGCATCGACCAGACCGGCCCCGACCGGGCGCGGCACCGAGATGAATGACGTCCAAGTCAGCTCTCCTCGGGCTCGGGCGCGGCATGCGGCACCATCAGGGTGTCACTGCGCGCTGACGGCCGACCAGACTTCCTCCAGCAGAACCGAGTGCTCTTCCCCGTACGTGGCCACGGCCGCAAAGACGGCATCCACTGATGCCCGGAGCGGATCCGGCGCGGCGGCGCCGAGCAGCGCGGGCAGGGCCATGTGCGGCTGCGACACCCGCTGCGGCGGGTCGGGCGCCGTGGCGGTACCCGCCGTGGAGTAGATCACGGTCCCGGTGGACCAGGCGTTCTCGGACGGCACCGCCAGGCCGACCGTGTGGCGCGGAGCGCGCGGGTCGCCGGCCAGGGCGTCCCACATACGCGCGGGATCATCGAACGGCGGCGGCAGCGGCCTGCCTTCGGTGAGGGCGGTGAGCGCGCCGGCGACCCAGTCGAGATCCGCGAGGCCGGCCGCCGTGCACGCCCGCCGGGCGGCGAGCAGCGCCACCTGCCGCTGGACCTGCGGGCCGGCGGCATCCAGCGCGTGCACCAGGGGCGCGTCGAAGGCCAGCAGGCCGTGGACGTTGCCGCCGACACCGCGCAGGGCCTCGCTCGGTGCTGTTCCGCCCCACTGCCACCGTTCGAGTTCCTCCCGCCGCTGCCGGGCGGCGGCGTCCTGTGCGTACCGTTCCTGCGCGCGCTCCTGCTCGGTGGGAGGGGGCGGGAGCCGGCGGGCGTAGTCGTGCCAGTAGGCCGCTGCCTCGGCGGTCTGCCGCAGGACGCGCGCCGGCCCCGGCGGGGCGGGCCAGAACTGCAGGAGGTACCGGTCCACGTGCGGCTCGCCGGCGAGCCTGGTGTCCCGTCCTCGGCCCGCGTCCATGCCGTGCGCGCAGTACCGCACCCGGTAGTCGCGCTCCTCCAGGTCCAGCTCCCAGGAGGCCTCGCCCGCCCACTGCATCAGCCTGCTGCGGTGCGAGGCCGGACGGAAGGAGACCTCGACGACGTCCTCCCAGACCGGATCCGGCGCCGGCGCCACGTCGTGCACCTCGACGGTGACCCGGACACTGCCGGTGTGCAGGCCGGTCACCAGAAAGAGCGCACCAGGGATCGCCGCGCCGCACAGCCCCGCGTCCTGGCCCGCGAACGCCTCCGCCAGACCGGGGCCGACACTGTCGGGATCACTCTCGACATAGATCTGCCGGTAGTGGACGTGCACGTCACCGTCGACCGGCCTGCGCACCGCCATCGCTTTTCCCTTCCCGAAGACCCGCTCCCCCACGGGTATGCACGGGAAGCGTACAAAGCACCACCGACACGCGCCGGCCGATCGGCGGGCCGCCCCTCCAAGGTGGGGCCGGCAATCCAGCACCGCCAAGTCGGTACACCGCTGGTGTACCAGCGGTGTACGATCGCGGTATGGCTGATGCGACGATCAAGGTTTCCCCTGATACACGCGACCGGCTGGCCGCCCTCGCGGCGGCCCGCGGCACCACCATCGGCGCCCAGGTCGCCCTGCTGGTGGAGGCGCAGCCCACCGCGGAGCAGATCGCGGAGCGCGTGGCCGAGGGCCGCCGGCTGATGCGGGAGCACTTCGGGATGACGCTCACCGACACGGAACTGGACGAGGGCCCGGACCTGCTGCAGCGGGTCTACGACATCGCCGCGGCGGATGCGCGCGCCAAGGTCGCCCCGAGGCGCAGCGCGTGATCATTCTGGATTCGAGCGCCCTGTCCGCACTGGCCGACGGTCACCCCCGGCTGCACCGAGTCGTGGACTCCGCTCTGCAGAGCCCGTTCCAGCATCTGCTGGTGCCGGTGCTGTGCGTGGTCGAGGCCGAGGTGAAGGACGAGGGGACGGCGCACGCGGTCCTGGCGCTGCCCGCGGTCGAGTTCGAGCCGCTGGACGCGGCGACCGCGGTGGTGGTGGCGACGATGGTCCGCGACGGCTACGGGGGCCAGGATCTGGCGCACGCGATCGCCACGAGCCTTCCCACCCCGGTGCGCCCGCAGCAGCACCTGATCCTGACGGCCCGTCCGGAGCTGTACCCGCCCGGGATCGTCGCCGTCAACATCGACGACCCCCGGCTGAAGCCGTAGGTGCCGATAGGAGTGTTAGGGGACGGGCTCCCCGCCGGGGAAGACGCGCGCGTCCTCACCAAGGAGATCCTGCCCGCCGCACTGGCCGGGGCCGCTCGACAGGAACGGCCGGTAGTGGTGTTCGTGACCGGGCAGGCCGGCAGCGGCAAGACGCTCGTGGTGGACCTGGTGCACGCCGCGCTCGCCGCCCGGGGCGGTGCGGTGCGGGTGGACCGCGACGCCTACAAGGCCGTCCACCCCCACTACGTCCGGTTCCTCGGCGAGGACGTCCGCACGGCCGGGGCGCGGGTGCGCACGGCCGGGGCGCGGGTGCGCACGGACACCTACGGGTGGCAGGCCCAGCTGGAGACGCGCCTGCGGGAGAACTGGTTCGACGCGGTGGTGGAGGCGCCGCTGGGCCGCCCCGAGGAGTTCCTCGCCGAGGTCGCCGCGTACCGAGAGGCGGGCTACCGCGTCGAGATCGTCGCCCTGGCCGTGGCCGAGGCGCTCAGCCAGCTCGGCGTCCTGGACCGCTACCTGCACCTGGCCCTTCAGGACCGGGCCCGCTACGTGGCCTGGGACAACCACGACGCCTGCGCCGCCGCGCTGCCCGCCGCTCTCGCCGCGGTGGAGGCCGGGCACCTGGCCGACCGGGTCTTCGTGGTGCGGCGCGGCGAGTCGGCCGCGCTGGAGAGCGTGTACGCCAACGAGCTCGGCGCCGGCGGGCGCTGGGTCCGCCCGGCGCGCGCGGACCGGGCGGTCCTCGCCGAACGCACGCGTCCGTGGGGCGCGGCCGCAACCGGCCGGTTCCGCCGGCAGCTGGCCGCCTGCGAGCGGCGCGCGGGCGACCCCCGGATCCCCGGGGACTGGGCGCTGGCCGTGGGCCGGGACGCCGAGCGGGCCGCGGCGCTGGCCGAACCGGTGCGCCGCACCGCCCAGCCGCTGGCCCGGGCGCCCGGGGTGGACTACCACCGGCTGTCGGCGGACGAGCACGCCTTCGTCTTCGACGCGGTGATCGTACCGACCCTGCTGGAGCCCGTCGCCGCCCAGGAGAAGCCGGTCGTCGTCTACATCGCCGGGCAGCCCGGCGCGGGCAAGACCCGGGCCGCTCAGCTGGTCCGCCGGTCCCTGCGCTACCCGGTCCACCTGGCCGGCGACGACTTCAAGGTCCTGCACCCGGACTACCCGCAGCTGCTGCGCACCGATCCGCGCCGGGCCTCGGAACGGATCCGCGCCGACTACCAGGCCTGGCAGGCGAAGGCCGAGGCCTACGTACGCGAGCGGCGCGGCAACCTCGTCATCGAGACCACCCCCGCCTCCCCCGCGAAGTTCACCGCCGACGCGCGGGCCTACCGGCGGGCCGGGTACCGGGTGGAGCTGCTGACGTTGGCCGTGCGCGCGGCCGACTCCCGCCAGGGCACCGCCCACCGCTACGCCCGGGTCAGCAGTCGGGGCCTGCCCGCCCGGTTCACCACCACGGCCAGCCACGACGCCCACTACCGGGTCCTGCCCGACGTCGTCGCGGCCGCCGAGGAGCAGGCGGCGGTCGACCAGGTCACCGTGATCCGGCGCGACGGCACGGCCCCGTACCGCGGCGAGCCAGCCAAATTCCGGTCCCGGCAGCCCAGGGCGGCGCTGGCCCTGCTCGCGGAACAGGCGCGCCCCTACACCGACGAGGAGGCTCACCGGTTCTGGGCCGTCCAGCGTGATCTGCACGCCGCGATGCCGCGGTACCGCGACGACCTGGTCGCCATCGGCGCCCTGGCCCTCCCGCTCATGCCCGATGCCCTGCGGCCGCGCCGCCTGGAGGCCTCGGCGGCCGTCGCTCTGCCCGTCCCCGCCGGGCCTGGGTGCTCGTACGCCCCGGCCCACGGCCGCTGACCGAAGCCGGGCCTATTGCGAGCGGCGTGCCGCGTGGACCATTTGTGGCGATACCAGCCTCTGAACTGGGAATTCTCGCTGGCGGGCTGCGGCACAGGTCCCCTAGAGTCGGCGCGCCCGCCCCGGTCGGGGCGGTGGCGTACCGGCGCGCGTGTCCGCGAGCGGTGCTTTCCTGGAGGGGGCAATCTGATGGTGTGTGTGGTGTGCGGGGCACGCCCGGCGGGGACGGACAGTGGGCGCTGCTACGGGTGTGCGGAGGCGTCCCCGGGGTGGGCGGCGGCGCTGCGTCCGCCGAACGGACTTGCCGCGGCCCTCTACGTCCTGCTGGGGCTGAACGCCGTCCTGGCGGCGGTGGTCGCCGCGGCCGACGTCTGGGCGAACGTCCTCCTGGGCGGTCTGCTGGACGGATCCGACGACGTCGGGTTCGACGACCTCGACGCCGTGATATCCGTGACCGACGCGGTGAACGGGCTGACCGTCCCGCTGTTCCTCGCCACCGTGGTCGTGTTCATCATCTGGTTCCACCGGATCCGTCAGAACGCCGACCTGCTGGCGCCCAACGGACACCGCCACGGGAGCGGCTGGGCCATCGGCGCCTGGTTCACCCCCGTCGTCGGGCTCTGGTTCCCCTGGCAGCTGACCGCGGACTGCTGGCGGGCGAGCGCGCCACTGGACGCCGAGGGACGGCGCCACACACCGTCCGAGACGGTGGTTGCCCTGTGGTGGGCCACCTGGATCGGCTCGCTCGTCATCGGCCGGATCGCCTCCTCCATGACCCGCCAGTTCGACCCGACCTTCGGAGATCTTGAGAGCCTGCGCAACGTCGGCCGGGTCGAGGCCGCCGGCTTCGCGCTGCGCCTGGTGGCGGCGGTGGCGGCGATCATGGTGGTCAACCGGCTGACCGCCATGCAGCAGCAACGCCGGGCCGATATCAACCCCATCGCGGCCAGGGCGGCGAGCTCGGTGGGTGTCAGCGGCGGGAACCCCGGCTTCGGCGGCAGGGGCGGCGGGACCGGGGAGCGCGTGGGGACCGCCGGGTTGACGGGGGTGTAGACGGCAGGCACCAGCGGCATCGGCCCGGGCAGGGGGAGCGGCAGGGGAAGCGGAAGCTTCGGCAGGGGGCCACCCAGGGAAAGCCCGGTCCGGGCGGCGCGGGCGGGGCAGGATTCCCCTGGGGGACCTTGACGCGCTGCTGGGTGCTGTCAAGGACGTGCGCGGTGTCGCCAAGGGAGAGGATCTGCGTGTCGCTGAGGACCTTGGGCTTCAGGCCGCCGTCGTCGCCGTTTCCGCCGAAGATCGGGCTGTCCCACGGCGCGTCGAACCAGCCGTTGAACACGCTCGCGCTGTCCTCGATGTGCTTGGCGTAGCTCTCGCAGGCCCCGGCCAGCTGTCGGCACGCGGACGCGAGGTTCGCCAGCAGGGTGTGGTCGTCCCCCGGCCTGGCCGGGTAGTCCTGCTTGCCGACGAACGCGAGGAAGTAGTCGTTGATCGCCTTGGCGGTCGCACCCTCGTGGATCCCGCCGACGGTGCGCCACGCGTCCTGCGCGTCGGACAGCGCCTGGACGGTGAGCCGGTGCGCGGCCTGCCAGGTCTGCGCGGCCTTCCGCAGGCCGCTCGCATCACCGCGGAACCGCTCTCCCCAGACCCACTTGTCGACACCGCCGGTCCGGCCGACCGACTCGCCCAGCTGCTCGCCGATCCCCCGCGGGTCGAGCGCGCACTGCGCGGCCGTCTGCCACGGCTTGGACAAGTCTGCTCCCTCGCCGGCCGCGCCAGCGCTCATCGCGAGCAGCTTGGCCGCCACCGAGTCCGCGGCGGATTGCGGCTCACCGCCCCCTGCTGGGCGGCCACCCTGCTCATCCCGGCCATCAGCGACATCAGCACACCCGGCTTCGGCACGTCCCCGGCCGGGGCGACCGGCAGGGCGGCCACAACGGGCCGGCACCGGGACCGGCAGCAGATCCAGCAGGGCGTCGACCACCTCCAGCAACCGCTCCGGCGGCGCCCAGTAGGCGAGGCGCTCCGGGTAATCGACGTCGGGCTCATCGGAGCCGTCCGCCGTCTCCAGGACCAGGTCGCAGCGGATCGCGGCCCTCCGCCACACCTCCCCGCCATTGCGCCGCTGCGGGAGTGGATCCACTCCCGTAGCGGCGTCTCCAGGGCGGCGGGGACGTCCTCGCGCAGGGGAGCGCTGCCGCCGTCGCGGTAGGGCAGTGGGGTCCACGGATTCTTCACCCCGTCACCGTAGAGATTCAACCCACCGTGTGGCACGGGCATTTGACACTGGCTCGCACGGCTTGGCGACCTGCGGCCAGTCGGCTGGCGGCCCGGCAGGGCCTCGAGTTCCGGCGCGGTGATGGCGCCGACGGTCGGCGGGCCCTCGCTCTGCTGGGCGGCCTTCCTGGCGGGGTGTTTCATTCCGAGGGGGAGAACACCGGTGTCCCGTCGGCGCGGAACCCCTCCACGTGGAGACCCAGGATCCTGCCGAAGACCATCAATGGGTCTTCCTGGTCGTTGCCTCCGATCACGTCGAAGCCGATGACTGTCGCGCCGACCCGGACCGAGCGCACTGGAACCGGGAGGGCGGCCGGCCAGAGGGGCGGATCGGTCCGTGCTCCCTCTCGGAGTACTTGGCGGAACGGCCCGGTGGTACCTCGAAGGCTCTTGCCGTCGATTCGAACGTCTTCTACTGGCACCCGGCCGCCCTTTCGGACTGCAGCATGCAGGATGCTGCGGGCGCGAGGTGGCAGCCGGTCGTAGTAGGCGCGTGCTCGTTCCGGAGTCCAGCGGTCGTCCGGAACGGTCGACACTGTCGCACCGGGAGCGGAGGCGATGGCGAGCAGGTGCTGCAGTACCTCGGGGGTCGGGTTCGTGACCGAGATCGTGATCGTCATGTCCGTACTCACGGACCGCACTCTTCCACAGGGCAACCGTTTAAGACAAAAGACATTGGTAAACGCCTAATAGAGATATTCCTCAGTGGTCCTGCGTCCGACTGGTCCGGCAACTCCTTGGCTTGTGAACCGGGTTGTAGTGGAGCAGTGGCCGCGTGGGATCGGGCGGCAGAAGCAGTAGGCGGAGGCCGAACGCGTGCGGCGCCCGGCAGGTGTGCCGGGCGCCGCACGCGGAACGCATCGAGATGATCGCGGATCAGACTGGCTGAGGCTCAGTGCGGAGCCTCAGGAGTTCGAGCAGTTCGGACGCGACCTGGACTGCCTGGCGGTGATCCATCGCGTCGAGGATGATCTGCGCGCTTGTCCGGGGGTCGGACGGCAGGAGGCGGATGGTGACCGCCGGCGTCTCGTCGACGCCGCTCTCCCGCTGGTCCGGAACGCTCGAGGGGTAAACGGCGTTTACCTCCGCGGCCGAGGCCGACTGGCCGGTCGGCGAAGCCCCGGTGGAAGCTGGAGGGTAAACGGCGTTTACCTGACGAGTGTTCTCGCTGTCGCTCACACCACCGCGCGGCAAGGTTCCCTGGGACGATCCGGCCTGCTCGCCGACCGGCTTGGCGGCTGCCCGATCTGCCTTCGTGGCGGTCTTCGCCGCCTGTCTGTCGGCTGCCGCTTTCTTCGCCGTCTGCGCCCGCTCGGACTGCTCGGCAGCGGTCAGCTTTCCGGCACGTGCCTCGGCTCCGATCCGGCGGGCGTCCGCGATGGCCAGCTCACCGCTGCTCGCCTGCTCCTGAAGTTCCGTGGTCAGGTGCAGCAAGGCCAACCGCTGCCCCACCCAGACCTTCGACTTGCCGAGCTTCCTCGCAACCGCGGCCTGATTCCCGTCGTACACGTTCTTCAGGAGCTGCTCGATCGCCTGGGCTTCTTCCAGCGGCGACACGTCCTCGCGGTGGGCGTTCGCGATCAGCGCGGCCTCGACCATGTCCGAGGCGGTCGAGACCAGGTCGTCGTTGAGGTCCACCCGGAGGGTTGCGAGGCCGGACCGCTGCGCGGCGAGCAGGCGTCGGTTTCCGTCGAGAGCGACGAAGTCCGCGTCACCGATCGCCTCGGCCTGCCCCGGGTGCGCGTCGAGGAAGGCCCCGCGGCTGACGACCGTGATGGGAACGATCTGCTGCCGCCCCAGGCTCTCGGCGAGCTCGGCGATCGACTCGTCATCGATGGTCCGCCGCGGGTTGAGCGGGTTGAAGACGATCGCCGAGACGGGAGCGGACGAGGCGCGCCGCACCCGCCCCGTCGCGTCGAGCGCCTCACTGCGTGCCAGCACCTCTCCCCCGCGCGCGCCGCCCTGGGCCAGCGCCCCGAAGGATCCTCCGCCGCCCTGGAGCTTCTTGGCGATGCTCATGCGAGCCTCCGTCGGATCTCGCGCATGCGCTGGGCCTGGGTCGCGGTGGGTGCGTACATCAGCAGGGGCTGCTTGAGGTGGACGGCCTCACGCTGCTCCTTCAGGTCGGGGACGATCGAGAGCACGGGGGGTGTTCCGAGGGACTCCCAGTTCTCGAGCGAGTGGGTGGCGACGTAGCCCTTGCGCTTGTCGAACTTGTTGACGACGAGGCCGAGCCGGTCGATGTCCACCTCGTAGTCGAGGCTGACGGTGCGGATCTGGCTGTCGAGCATGGCGTAGGCGTCCGCGGAGGAGTCCTCAGCTTCCACGGGGACAAGGACCCCGGAGGCCCCGACCGGCTCGTTCTTGCGGCGGTGGGCGTAGTAGAGGCCGGCGTCCATGGCGAGGCCGAGGTTCGGGGGCGCGTCGACGACGATGACGTCGAAGTGCTCCTCGAGCGGTGCGAGGGCCCGCTGGAGGCTGGTCTCCCGGGGGCCGCGGACAGAGCCGAGGCGGGAGTCGAGCAGGAAGGCGTCGAAGCTGGAGGGCAGCAGGCTCAGGCGCCCGTCGAAGTGGTCCGGCTCGATCGCGACGACCTGGTCGAGCAGGGAGCCGACGACGCGGTCGCGGTCGACCATGTGGGTTACCAGGCTTTCCTCGCCCGGCGAGATCTGCTTGACCCCGAGCTGCGAGGTGAGGTGGCCCTGCGGGTCGTAGTCCACGAGGAGGGTGCGAAGCCCTGGCAGGGCGGGCAGCTTGGAGGCGCCGGTGGTGGCGGGCAGGCCCAGCGCTATGGCCTGGCCCACGCCTGCGGCGACGGTGGTCTTGCCGACTCCGCCCTTCTGGTTGCAGACGACGATCCGGCGCGTGTAGCGCGGGATCGTCAGCTCGGACAGCGCGACGACGTGGGAGTCGATCCACACGCGGAGGGCCTGGGCGAGGCCCTGGACGAAGGAGATGTCCCGGGCGGCGCAGTCGGCCTTGAAGGCGTCGTACAGGCCGGCGGGCAGCCAGGTGTTCCAGCTCTCGGCCCCGGAGGTGTCGATGGTGGGGTTGTCGCCTGCGGGGCGGGCGCGCCATTGCTCGACTGCTTGGGCGACGGCGTCCTGCATGTCGATGCCGAGCTGGGCCGCTCGGGTCTTGAGTTCCTGACGGAGGGACACAGGAAGCTTAGACGCCACCTTTTCCCGATCGCCTCCGGAGTTTTGAGATGCCATGGCGTCACCATAGTTGCGTCGGGGCCGTTTCGGCACATCCGGGTCCGGTGTGTCCCTACTTTCGCCCCGCCGAGGAGTAAACGGCGTTTACCCGTGCGGCCTCGCTGGCCCACGGCACGGGTGTCCTGGCAAACAGAAAAGGGCCCGTCTCCCCCAGCATCGATGCCGGGGGAGGCGGGCCCTTCGCCGCGTTGGGTATCAGGCCGGGACTGCCACACGGTCCAGGCCGGTCGCGCGACCGACGGCAGCCAGGGTGACGGTCCAGTCGCCGCCGTGGTGCACGGCACGGTCGTCCACGTAGCGGGCGGCGCCCAGCTTCGTGCTGGTCACGAGAATCGGACCGCGAGCCGTGTAGTAGGCCCGGTCCTCGGACGGGTCGGCGAAGGCCTCCAGCCCGGAGTACCAGGTGAACCAGTCCGGGATCTCGGGCAGCCAGGTCCTCGGCCTCGCGGTGTAGTTATGGGGGTCTTTCAGTTCTGTCCGTTGTCCGCCGTGCAGGTACTCCCCCAGGTTCCCTGCTTGTCACTGATCAGCGGGACACTGCGCGCATGAGTACTGATCCACATGCCGTCCGGATGACCCTCGATCTGACCTGGGTCGAATCCGTGGGTGGTCCGCTGATCGTCGTCCCGGTGTCCGCACTGCAGTACTGGGGTGGCTGCACCGAGGACGGCATGATCATCGGTGACAGCGACCAGCCGGACGACTACGACCGGGCCTGCGGGGTGGAGGGCCTGGCCGAGGTGATCGGCCTGCGCGGCCGCAGCGACATCTCCGCGCTGGTGCTGGGCGACGAGCCCGCCACCACCTGCTACCTGCCCGAGCAGAGGGCCTTCATGCGCTGGCTCGCTGCCGACTCCGACGCCGAGCTGCTCGCCGCTGGCGAAGCGGCGCTGAACGACCCGGCGACGCCGTGGGAAGAGTGCGGTCTCTGGGAGAGCGACGGACCGGCGGTCCTCATGGACTCCGCCGAGGCCGGAAAGAACCTCGGCGTGCGCTACCCGGACGGCAGAGGCGAGCCGGACCAAGCCCCCGTCCACCTACCCGCAGGACGCTGGAGAGTCCGCGCGTTCCATACGTGTGCCGACGAGTCCGTCTGGGTCGGCATGGTCCAACTCCTTCCGGAAGCTGACAGGCAGTCGACAACGACTCTTTGATTCGAATGCCGAGCCCGCCCCTGTAGCCCAGAAGGACGGTCACGAATATGGGGACGGTTCGCAGTGGCCCCACCTGTCGGTGTACACGGGTAAGTGCTCAGTAGTGCTGCTGGACGTGCTCACAGTGCCGGTTCGGCGGGAGCCTTCTCTCACTGTGTGGTTGCCCGGCGCTGAGTGGCGCGGATCAGTGCGGAAACCAGTGCCGCCAGGTCGAGGGCGCCGTCCGGGTCGTCCGCGTAGCGGGTCGTCTGCAGCGGCCCCACTTCGTCCAGGCGTACTCCTCCCGTTTCCAGGACGTGGGCGAGAACCAGTAGCGCCAGGCGGGCGTTGCCGTCCGGGTAGGGGTGGAAGAAGGCAACGTCGAGGTACGCCCGGGCCGCGCGGGCTGGCAGGGGGACCGACGGGTCGGCGCTCTGCTGCAGGCAGTCGGCGAAGTCCTCCCAGGTGTGGGGCGTGATCCCGTATCGTTCCCGGCCGTCCTTCGCGAATGCGTCACTCTGGCGCAGGTGCACCTCGTTCACCCCGAGGACCACCTTCTGCCAGCCGGCGAGAAGCGCTGGGGTGAGCGGCTCTCTCTGTGAGGCCGCGGCGCGGGACAGGGTCATCGCGGCGAGCAGCCGGTTGGCGCGGTCCGGGGCGCGGAGGCGGACCGGACCGTCGAACCAGGCGGCGAGTCCGTCGACGGCCGGGCGGGCCGGTGCCGGGCTCACGCTCTCGGCCGAGGACCAGTTGACCTGCTCCCTGACCTTGCACCACGTGGCCAGCGCGTCATCACTCACAGTAGAACCCGCGGCCGGTCAGGCGAATCGCCAGGTCCTCTCCCACCGCGTCGACCAGGGTCGGGGCTGGCGCGACGTGGCTCTTGAACCGGCCGCCGATCGCGGCTTCCACCGCCTTCTGAGCCTCTTCCTGTCCCAGGCCGGTGGAGGTGAGGAACCAGGTCAGCGTCGTCTCGCAGATCCCGTACCAGGACGACTCGGCGCGGGTGCTGTTGACGACTGCGGTGACCAGGCGGGTCGCCGCGCGTTCCAGGTGCCAGCTGCGGTCCTCGGCGTCCGCGCCGGGAGGGGGCACGAGCTGCTCGAACCGCTCGGCCATGTCCTCCAACCAGTCACGCCACTCCAGCAGGCAGGTCACGACGCGTTCGGCGGTCTCCGCCGCCTCTCCGACCGAGTGCGAATCGCAGCACCAGGTCTCGACGGGACCACCGTGGTGGTTCGAATGGTCCCAGCCGCAGGCCCACCGGCCGTAGCGGGACACCAGGAGCACGGTGACCTCGTCGATGAATCGAAAGCTCGCCATCCGCTCGGCACCGATGGGAGGCACCATCGGAGCGAGCAGTGCCGTCAGCCGCGCCGCCTCGTCGTCGTCCCAGTCGAAAGCGTTCCGGTCGGGGTCAGCAGCGGACCACGACAGGTCCCAGGCTCGTTCGCGGTGGATGGACGTGGCGTACCTCCGAGGTGAGAGATGACGGAACAACTGACCGATCATGCCGACCGGGTCGAGACCTGTCACTCCAATTTGTTGGCCACCGACCTGCGTCTCCCGCTGACCGGCTGCCTTCACCCAGCCGGGCACATTCACGTGTACCTGTCTGAGCACTTACCCGTGTATGCCGACACCACCGTCGCCTCTCAGGCGTCTATGGCCGGTACGCGTCGTGATACCTGCGCAGCCGGGGGCCGCGGATCGCGGGCAGCCCGACCATGGTGTCCCTGAAGGCGTAATGATGGGGTTCCAGGGGGTACCAGGGGCGTGATGCCAGTGGGTAGTCGTCGCGTAGGACACCCTCCGGGAGAACTCCGGTGGCGGGCGTCGGCGAGGTCTCCCCGGGGCTGGTGAGATACGCCCAGACTCCGCTGTCCAGCGGCACTACCGTCGCCTCGCGGTCGGGCGGGCGCCACGGTTCACCCGTGCCGGGGTGGCGGGGGACGAGGAGGACGTCGGGGCGGGGGAGTGGCTCAGGGATGCCCGGGCCGGCCAGCCCCACCGAGTGGGGGTCGGGCCCGGGCGGGAGGTAGCGGGCTACGGCGTGGCCGAGCAGTTCGGTGACGGGGCCGGCGGGGAGGGTCACCGGGTGGTTCTCGGTGGCCGCCACGAGGTGGGCCAGCGCGACGCCGAGCGCGGCCTCCCAGCGGCGGCTCCAAGACCCGTCGGGTTCGACGGGCGGGACGCGGTGTTCGGCGCGCTCCAGGTCCGCCCAGTCAGGTAGCGGGCCGTCCGGGAGCCCCGAGGGACGGCGGACGACCGCGTCGGGCTCCAGCCACACGGTCTGCCACGAGCCGCAGTCGTCGATCCGTGTCGCCACGGCCAGTCCGCACCCCGTGCAGGCCAGATTGGGCTCGGCCCGGCCGTCCACGCCCCGGCAGTAGCCCTCGCACTTCTCCAGGATCAGAGCCATCGACCGGGAGTCACCGGGCGCGATGACGATCCTGCCCCGCGCGCCGAAGGAGACGGAGTTCAGCGGCGCGTACACCCCTTGTTGGGCAGCCGCTTCCTCTCCGACGTCCTGCCACAACCGCCAGGGCGGTCCGGTGGGCCGGGGATCGGCGGCGTACGTCCCCGGCTCCATCAGCGGAGGATGAAGTTCCTCCCAGGCACCGTGGTGGGTGTGGACGGGCAGTGCGACCCGGGACACCGGTGCCGTCAGCTCGGTGCGGCACCCGGCACACGCGAACACGTCCAAACGAGCTCCCCTCGCCGTGGTTCACCGGGATTGTGCCTGGCTCGGGGCGGAAGATCCATCGGACTTCGGAGCGGCTCTGGGGCTTCCGGGGGCGCTTCGTCGCCGGGTTGATGACGGGTCGGTGCCCCAGGTCGACGACCGCACCGAGCCGGAGCGACAGGCGGCCACCACAGCTCCCAGGACCGGTCCGGTAGCCGGGGCGCAGCCGGTCGGCGGGGCCGGCTGCAAGGAAGCCGCGGCGCGCGCCCGGGGCGAGGCGTGGTTGGTGGTCATCTACCTGTCTCTTCAACCGATCGGCTCTGGCCCACGGCTGTGATACTCGGCGAGGCTGCCCGTGAGCCGCTCGGCAAGTCTCCGGTCCCGGCACAGTCGGCCAGGGCCGAAACCGGCCCGGCTTCCTCGGCCTCGAGTGCCCAGTCGGCGCCCGGCGCAGCTGCTTCCGCTGAGCAGGGCGGCCGACGAGGTGCGCGAGCGCGCGTACGAGCCGCTCGCCCCGGCTGCGGTGAAGGCTGCCGGCAGCCAGATCCTCGGTCTGGCGGTGTAGTTATGTGGGTCCACCAAGTTGTCCGTTGTCCGCTTGGCGAACCTGGCAGCCGCCCTACTACGGCAGGCGACGGTCGTCGAAGGGGGTGTCGGGTTCGTGGGGCTCGTACGGATCGAAGTCGGGGCGGTCGATGAGCTCAGCGACGGAGAAGGGGTGCCGGTGGTCGGTGAGGAGCCGGTGGACGAACTCGGCGGTGGAACCGTCGAACCGCGCCCAGCTGTCGCCGTCCTCGTTTCGGGCGATGACCGGCCACCGGTTCGGGTCTGCGCCCTCCGTCAGCCAGTAGAACTGGTCGGCCCGGACGGAGCCGGCCCACTGCAGGAGTCCGCCCGGAGCGGGGTAGAGCTGGTGGGGGTGGTAGAGGTTTGCGATGCCGGGGTCGGCGGCGGCGAGTTCGGCAAGGTAGAGGGCTTGCTCAACGAGGCACAGGAACTCGCAGCCGAGCGGGGGGCTTGGCAGGGAGAGATCGAGGAAGCCTGCGAACGTGCCAGGGCCGAAGTGCTCCGCCAGGTGCCGGTAGTCGGCAGGCAGGGCAGTTCCGAGCCTGGCCTCGGCCGCTGACCAGTCGACGGGCCACTGCCGCGACTGCGGCTGGCCCGTCGCGGCGGCGAGCCGCCGCGCCCAGCGGTCACCCGGCACGTCGGCCCCTTCCTCCCCGTCCTCGGCGGGCAGGAAGGCCATCGCCGGGTCGGCCCGGCGGGCCGTCACCGCGACCAGGTGCGGCGCGCCGCAGTCGTTGTCTCCGACGATCCCGCAGCCGACCCAGCGCTCGCCCACCGCCCACCCGCACAGCTCGACCAGGCGCCCGGCGAACGGGGCGACCAGCGGTAGCCCGCTGTCGTCGTCGATGGTCGGGTCGACGAAACCGCCGGTCGCGAGGTTGCGCGACGACCCCCAACGCGGACGCAGCGCCTCAGCGAGGCGGCGGTGGGCGGTGGCGAGGTCGCCGTCGGCCGGGAGGTGGGCGATGTCCGGGGCCGGGCGGGTCAGCAGGGCGTCGATGCGGTGCAGGTGGTCGGTGGTGTCGTCCATGGTGTCAGTCAACCGCGGGCCACTGACAGGGGTTCCGGTAGTTCTCGCTTGCTGGCGATCGCAGTCGGTCGCCAGCGGGTTGGGTTCCTCGGGGAACTGGCGACTGTCGAATACGCGGGCCATCAGTACTGCCGATCGCCCGCCGGGACGGGCGTCTGCAGGAGAAGTCGCCGTGGCAGGACGTCCTGCCTGGCCGTGCGAAGGTGTGCTCAGCGAGGGTCCAGTCCGGGCCATGGCGGCGTACGCGTGAACCAAGGAGTTCGGGACAGGCCCGGCAGACGATCCCGCACGGATGGTCTCAGGCCTCCCGCCGTCGGCGTTCGATGAGGCTGGTCACCCCGCCGAGCGCTTGCAGTTCGTCCTCCAGGGCAGCCTTGTCTACGGTCAGCTGGCGGATCGCCTCGGCGTAGATGCGGACCAGCTTGCGCAGATCGCTGTTCTCCCTCCGGAGACGGGCGTTCTCGTCGTCGGCCCGCGCGCTGTTCTTCGGGGTAGTGGTCGGGCGGTGCCGGTCGGCAAGCCGGGTCGTGAACCAGGTGATCGGTTCCGGGTAGTTGCGGTAGAAGGTCGCGTGGGTGACACCGAGGCGCTTCTCGACGTTGGTGATGGTGGCGCGTCGGCCAGCTGCCTCACTCTCGGCGAGTTCGGATTCCATCGCGGTGCGGACCTGCTCGTCGGTGGGTAGGTGAGGGCTCACGGGTTCTCCGTCTTGGCGTCCGGGTCGATGCTGACCGTCTCGCTGAGGAAGTCGGCGAGCTCCTGAGCCGGGCCTCGGCTCGTAAGGCGGTGGCTTCGGTCATCGCCTCGCACGACCTGAAGACGGCCCGCACGGTGGTCGAGCTGGGTGTCGCTGAAGCGGTCGAGCAGGGGAAGAAGCGCCCCACTGCGGCCCGGCTGGTCGAGCTCGCCGAGGAGTTGACAGCGGCGTCCATCCCCGGGCAGAACACGGGGTCAGAAATTTCTGACCCCGCCCCCAGTGGGCAGAGGTCAGAAATTTCTGACCCCCGATCCGGGGAGCAGCCGGGCGCGGCACAGCTTCGCGACTTGAGCCGCTCAGCGGCTGTGCTGCGGGAGCGGGTGGCTTCACTGATCGCTCCTCGCGCACTGAAGCCCGCGGTGGAGGCTGACCCGGCTGCGGCTCATCGACACCTGGAGGATCTCGAGACTGAGCTGCAGCGCCTCGCCAAGCGCTTGGCGGCCGCCAAGAAGGCGGCGGCTGCGGCAGTCGCGGCCGCTCCGGTGGACGCGGAGATCGTGAGCTGACCGTCAGCGGCGTCTAGAAACACGAAGGGCCCGCCTCCCCCGACAGCGTCGGGGGAGGCGGGCCCTTCGATTTGGTCCGGTCAGACCTGAACGAGAATCCCCGCGCGGTCGAGGCCGATCGCGCGAGCGACAGCGGCGAAGGTCGTCCCCCAGTCGCCCGCGTGGTGGACGGCGCGGTCGTCGATGTAGCAGGCCGCGCCCAGCTTGGTGCTGGTTACGAGTATCGGTCCGCGGGTGGTCCAGTACGCCCTGCCTTCGGACTGATCGACAAAGGCCTCCAGCCCGGAGTACCAGGTGACCCAGTCAGCGACCTCCGGCAGCCAGAGCTCCGGCCGCGCGGTGAAAACGAATACGGCGCACTGCCGGGCGATGGTGCGTAGCGCCTCGATGGCGCCGGGCTGGGGCAGGCCGATGCGGCCTCCCTGCCATCCGCTGTCGACCGTCAGAGTGCCGTCCAGGTCGAAACCGACGGCCTGCGAGGCGGGGCTGTCCGGGCGAGGGGCGATGACGGTGCGGTGCATGCGGTCCTCCATCGGATGTCGGGGCTGGTCTACAGGAAGGTGAGCTGGTTCTCGTCCGGCTCAGGGGCGTCCTCGGTGCGGGCCTCGGCGCGCGCTTCGTCGTGGGCGTCGTCGGTGCGGTCGCAGACCAGGCGGCCGTCGGGGAGCTCGTCCCATTCGCGGCTGCCGACGGCGTCGTCGGCCGCGGCCTCGGGCGAGTCGTGGTGGGGGATGAACTCGTCCTCGACCAGGTCGCCGCAGACGCTGCACTTGGCGGTCCAGCACAGCGACGGGACGGCGGTGCAGGCGCCCGGGCGGGCCGCGCCTTCGCGGCGCCAGGCGTAGCCGTGGTGGAGGACGAGGGCGTGGCTGACGGGCTGGAGCGGGGAGCCGTCGTCGAGGTCGGCGGCCAGGGCGTTGTGCTCGGCGGCGGCCATCAGCGCGGTGGCGAGGTCGGGCATCGGCAGCAGGGCGTCGGGGCCGGTGAGCCACAGCTCCCAGGCCTGCTCCGGGGTGCCGGGGCGCAGCCGCTGGTCGGGGTCGGTGGCGAAGAGGCCTCGGCGGCCGGCCGGCGTGAGGGCGGGGGTGGTCGTCATGTCCGGGTGTCTCCTTCGACGGGTCGGCCCCGGCCCGCTGGGGTGCGGGCCGGGGCCGGGTGGTGGCGGGCGGTCAGGTGGGGCGGGTGGCGGCCGGGAGCGGTCGGCTACAGCAGGCCGGCGGCGTGGGCCTGCACCTCCTGGTCGACGTCCTCCTCGTCGGCCTGGTCGGCCTGGTCGGCCTGGTCGTCGTCGGTGGCCGGGCCGCGGAGTTCGGCGATGGCGAGGTCCCGGCCGATGGCTCGCCACGGGTCGCCGTCCCGCTCCTCCCTGTCGGCGGGCTGCGCCGTATCGGCGGCGGGGGCCTCCAGGAGGACGGTCAGCTCGCCGAGGCTGTTTACCGGGACCGGCCGCTGGTCGTCCTGGAGGAGCAGGTAGGTGCGGCTGTTGTAGCCGTCGCGGCCGGTCGGGCGCGGGACGGCCAGCAGGCGGGCGGTGGGCGTGATCTCGCACGTCGCGGTGCCGTCCGGCTGCCCCTCCCAGTTCTCGGCCTTGGTGAGGGCGCCGTGGCTGTAGTCGAGGCGGGCCGCGCCGGAGGCGGCGCGGTGCGCGGCGTCGGCGCAGGCGTCGGCGGCCAGCTGCTCCCGGGTCGGCGCCGCGGCCGCCGTCCGGACCCCGTGGTGCTCGGCACCGAGGCGACGGCGCAGCGGGGTGAGGGCCTTGTAGGCGTGGTGGTCGGTGAGGATGGCGGCGAGGGTGCCAGCGGCGAGGGCGAGGGTGATGCGGAGTTCGGTCGGGCGGGTGGCGAGGGTGCGGTAGGTGGTGAGGCCGGCGGCGGCGCCGGCGGTGACGGTGGCGATGCTGTCGGCGGTGTCGAGGGCGGTGCGGGCCAGGCGGGTGCGCAGGGTGTCGGTCACGGTGCCTCCGAAGGGGGAGCGGGGTGGGTGCCGGCCGGGCAGCCGCGCCGCGCACCACGGCGCCCCGCCTGCCGGGCCTGGCCGGCACGGGGGCGGGGTGCGGTGGTGGGCAGCGTCAGTGCCCGGTGCGGTGGTGGCGGATCTCGTCCCAGCCCTCACGGGGGAGAAGGTCGCGGGCTGCGCGGGCCATCCGGTGCTGGTAGCGCAGGACGTCCTCGGGCACCCGCGCCTCAGCGGCGCGCCGCGCGTTGCGCGCGAGGCAGTCCGGGAGGGGAAGGTCGAGGTGGATCGCGACGGCCCGGCAGCCGTGCTGGTGCGCCAGCTCCACCAGCTGCAGCCGGTGAGCGGCTTCGGTGGAGGTGTTGTCGACGTAGGTCGTCAGGCCTCGGCGCAGCCGCATGGTGAGGAGGTGGTGCTGGAGGAGGACGGCGTCGGGGGTGGCGCTCTGGTCGCCCGGTTCGGAGACGGCGGCGCGCAGCCGGTCGAGGGAGACGATCTGGTGGGAGGGGATGCCGGCGGCGGCGAGCAGCGTGGTCTTGCCGGAGGCGCTGGCGCCGATCACGGCGACGAGGTCGCCGGCGGTCCGGACGGCGTCCAGGGCTCGGGTCTGGGTGGTCGTCATGCTGGTGGTCTCCCGGGTGGTGTGGGTTGGTGGGTCAGCGGGCGAGGACGGCGGCGGCGAGGGTCTCGAACCCGTGGTGGACGGCACCGTCCATGCAGTACGCGCCGTTCATGCCGTGGTCGGCGAGCCTGTAGAACGCGCCCTTGCCGGTGGCGTCGGCGAACCGCTCCAGGAGGCCGCCCGGGATGCGGCGATCGATCGCGAAGTGCGTCAGTCCGCTGATCGCGAGGGCGGCGGCGACCGGGCCGGGGCGCAGTCGCAGGCCGAGCGCGCGGGCGCCGAGCAGAAGGGCCGCGGCCTGGGTGGCCGAGTAGGTCAGGCAGTGCAAGGCGCAGGCACGGCGGCCGGCGGCGGTGCCGTGCGTCGCGATGACCCGTCCGTCCTCGTCGAGGACCTGGACGGGCGCGGCGTCGGTGGCGCCCTTGGTGCGCGCGCAGTGGTCGGACTGGACGAGGTTTGTTGCTGCTTTGTTGGCGTGTCTCGGATCCATCAACGTCGTTGCCTCTGTGTGGACTTAGCAGGTGGCGGTGGTCGTGTCGTGTCCGTACCGTCTGGACGCGTGTTGGTGCACTACTTCTCTGCCGAGGGCTGGCAGTCCTGGGGCCTGAGTGGCCAGCCGGTCATCCCGGAGCGGATGCCGGTATTGATCGACGACGACTTCCGGTTCGAGGACGAGCTCGGTCCGCGGCCTACGCGGGCGGTCAATGCCTGGCTGCGGACGTTGCCGTCGAGCGGGGCTTCATCTCCGAACTCTTGGAGGGCGTACGCGCTCGCCGCCCGCGACTGGCTGACGCACCTGGGCCGCCACGGGATCGGGGTCTTCGATCAGCGGCAGGAGCTGGTCGCCGCGCTTGGCACGTACGCGGACCGGCGTCTCTCGGGCCCCCTGAACGAGCGTCTGGCCACCGGGTCGTGGGAGCTTCAGGTCACCGCTTTGAGCCGGTTCTACGCCTGGGCCGTGAGTGAGGAGCTGGCGTCGGCCGTGCCGTTCACGATGGCCACGGGCATGCGAATGGTGGAGGGGCGGCTGGTCAGCGGCCAGAGGAATCTAGCGAGGCTTCGCCGGCCGAAGCCGCACGTGAAGATCCAATACCTCGACGCCGACTTCGCTGAGCTGTTCTGCTGGGCACTGGCTGGCCTGGGGCCCGGCGGCATCGAGGACGAGCGGTTCCGCGGCCGCTTCCCGGGTCGAAACGCGGCCATGGGCCGACTCGTCCTGGGCACCGGGATGAGGTCCCGGGAGTTCAGCCACCTGCTGGTCCACGAGGTCCCACCCCTGCCCGGCGAACCGACGACGGTGCCGATCCCCTGGCCGGTGCCGACGCTGGGAGCGAAGGGGAGGAAGCCCCGATCCAGCTGGATCGACTTCGACTCGTTGGCTGCAGTGCACTCCTACATCGATCTGGAGCGCCCGCTCGCCGTCGGCCCGTGGCAGCCTCGGCGCCCGTTGCTGGTGGAGGCCCCGGACCGGTTCGGTGCCAGGATCAACGGACGTTGGACCGCCTGGTCCTCTCTGGCTCCGGCTGAGCGGCTCCGGTTGGTCGGCCCGGACGGCGGCTCGCCGCTGCTCGCACTGAGCTACGGCGGTCGGCCGTTCACGGACTGGGGCACGCTGTTCCTGCGGACCTCGCGCCGCCTGCGCGAGCGGTTCGAGCCACGGTTCCCCGATGTCTCCCCGCACCGATGCCGGCACACGTTCGCCATGGCCACCTTGGAGATGCTGGTGACCGGGCACTACCGGCAGGCCGCCGAGCTGGCCGCGGTCGCGGGCGACGACGCCGGCCTGGCGTTCTACCTGCTCAAGGCCGACCCGCTGCTGATCCTGCGGGATCTGCTGGGGCATTCGAGCGTGACGACGACCGAGGTCTACCTCAAGCGCCTGGATGTGAACCGGATCTACCGCGCGGCCTGGGAGAAGGCTCGCGGCGAGGTCGGGCCGGACGTCCTGGCCGAGGTCGACGCCGAGTTCGAGGGGTTGTTCGCCAATGCCTGCTGAACTGATCCGCGATCCGCTGGGCACAGTGGTCTCACTTCCTGGACATGAGCCGTTCTCGCTGGACCTGAGTGATCTGCCGAACCTGCTTCTCGCCGCTGACCTGGTCGAGGGACTGGCGGGGTCGGTGCACCCGAACGGTCCTTTGACCAAGCCGAGTTCGGTGCGGAGCTTCGAGAGTTCGTTGCGGCGGATGGTCCGCGACTTCACGAAGGACGGCTTCACCGGCTCCGCTGCCGACCTCACCCGGGCCGCCCTCATCAGCTACTGGCTTCGGTCCCACTACCTGGTCGAATACCGCACCCGGCAGATGCTGCGGGCCCTGGAGACAGGGCGGCCGGTGCTGACCGAGCCGGTGCGCCAGATGGTCTTCGGCGTCAACTTCACCCGGCCCGCGCCACATCGTCCGCTGGCCGCCTACCAGCCCGCGGAGTGGCAGCGGCTGGTCGCCGCTTGCCGCGACGACATCCGCCTTCACTGGGGCCGGCACCAAGAGATGACTGCCCTGGCCGAGGCAGGCCGTGATCCGGCCCACGCGGGGTGGTCCGACCAGAACGGCGCCTGGTTGATGGCTCGGCTGGGACCGGCCAGCGCGGAGGCCGTCGCCAGTCACGTGGGCCTGACCAGGTCGGCGTTCGAGAAGCGCTACGGCGGGATCCGCCACCTGAGGTCGGCCCTGTTCCCCAGCAACCTGCAGGCGGCGCCCTACCTGCTGCTGATGGGCGCCTGGACCGGCATCGTCCCGGACGGCCTTGCCGGCATCGGGCTGGGCGACATCCAGTGGAGCGGCCGGCAGGCGATGCTGTTGAACTACACCAAGGGCCGCACGGCGGAGGAAAGCCTGGTGCTGTCGCCACGGGCGAGCGCGCTGCTGCACCAGTGGCTGCAGCACAGCGCGCTTCTGCGCCGACATGCCCCGTCCGAACTGCGTGACCGGGTCTGGATCGCAACGAACAGCCAGGTCCGCATCTGCCCCACCTACGCCGGGGACTGGGTGCTGCGGCGATGGGTGGCCAACCACGGCCTGAGCGGGGAGAACGGGGAGCCCCTGAGTATCGACCGCCGCCGCCTGCGCACGACGTTCATCGCCCAGCGAGGACAACGGCAGTGGTCGCTGCGGGCCACCATCGACCCGAACCACTCGCCCCAGGTCGAGGGAGACCACTACTTGGAACCGGCCACACCGGCCCAGCGCGCGGTGGTCGAGGAGATCATCAGCGACGCGCAAGCCGACCTGCTGCGGCGGGCGACCGCCCCGGCGGTGGTGGACGAAGCCACGACGGCCGCAGCCCTGCCCGACGAGGTCCAGCGTCTGGGGCTGGGCGGGGAGGCCCTGGCCGAGCTGATGTCGGGGCAGCGAGACGTGTTCACCGCCGCCTGCAGCGACCTCCTGGCCGGCCTGCACGGCCCCAAGGGCAAACCGTGTCCGGCTCGGCCCTGGGTCTGCCTACTCTGCCCGCTGGCCGTCTTCGCGCCGCGGCACCTGCCCAACCTGCTTCGGCTGAAGGGGTACTTCGCCCGGCAGTTCCGCGCGATGCCGCGTGAGCAGTTCGCCGTGGTCTTCGCGCCCTACGCGCACCGCCTCTCCTCCCAGATCCTGCCGCGCTTCCCGGAGCCCGCCGTCACCGCAGCCCAAGGGGAAGTCCGTGACCGCGACGACGAACTCCCGCTACGGGCTGAAGAGTTGACCCAGGGAGGTGCTGGCCGGTGAGCGTTCCCGCCTTCGGGTCCTACAGCGGGTCGGTCTTCACCGGCGCCGACATCGCCGCGACCGCGGGCATGCGCTGGCACCCCGGCGCCGCGCGGCCGAAGTTCGAGGACCAGGTGTGGTCCCTGGCGGGCTGGGCCGACGCCCCGATCCAGATGAAACCCACCGAGAAGACCTGGGACTTCGCCGAAATCCGCTATCCCGGATGGCAGTTGGTGGCGAAGGAGCTCGCGCTGGCCTGGCTCGCGTCGCGCGATGAACGGGTCCTGGCCCTGCCCCGGGCACGTCGCATCCCGCGCCACCCCCGCACGATCTGGGCCCGGCTCTACCACCTACGGTTCTGGCTGAACTGGTTGCACGAGCGCCGGATCCACACCCTGGCCTCGGTCACCCAGGACCACTGCACCGCGTTCCTGCACGAGTACGGCTTCGTGCTGGACAAGAACGGAGACGTGATCCGCCCCAAGGCTCCGAATGGCCTGCGGACCGTGGTGTCGGCCATGCAGGAGATCGCCGACTACGGCGATCTCCTGCATGGCGACCGCTACCACCGTGGCTTCCGCCCGTGGGGCACCACCTCCCCGCGCGAGGTGGTCGGAGCGCCGGCCCGTCCCGACTTCGAGGCCAAGACGGCCCCGCTGCCGGACGAGGTCCTCGCCCCGCTCTTGACGGCATGCCTGCAGGTGATCGACGTGCTCGGCCCGCACATCCTGGACCTACGGCAGGCTCTTCGCGAAGAACGCCGAAAGCAGGACAGCGTCCCGCTGGTTGCCCGCAGCCTTCACGACGCGGGCCAGCTCCGGGACCTGCTGGACCGACGCCTGGCGATCGGCGAGCCCCTGCCCGAGCAGGAGAAGGGCGCGGTCAAACGGCGGCTCCAGCAGGGCTGGGATCCGCAGGATCCGCTGCTGCGGCTGAACTTCAGAAGCCTGCTCCGGCCGGCCGGTCACCGCGACATCGCGAGGAAGGTTCAGGCCAGTTGCCGTCCGATGCTTGAGGACGCGGTCGCCCGCCTCGGCGTCGCCCATCTCTGGGGTCGCGACGCGGCCCTGGTTCCCCGGGCGGACACCGGTGAACTGGTCCCATGGACACTGCCGCTGCCCGCTCTCGCGGCGGACGCCGTCGCCCGGATCGGTGCTCACGCCTGCCTGGTCACCACCAGCGCGCTGACCGGCATGCGGTCCAGCGAGCTGATGGAGCTGGCCGGTGGGTGCCGTCGACCGATGGAGGAGACCGCCCCCGGGCTTGGTCGCCATCTGATCGCAGGGAAGGTCATCAAGGGACGCCGGTGGGGCGGCGAGGCCGATGAATGGGTCGTCCTGGACGAGGTCTTCCGGGCGATCGGGCTGGCTGAACAGCTCAACGACGTTCAGCCCGGCCAGTCCATCTTCGGGCATTTCCAGTTCGACTACGGCGCCATCCGCTGGTTGCGACGGTGGGTGAACTCGCCCGCCGGCCAGCGCCTGGGGCTGAGCCCGATCCCGGACGAACCGATCCACCCGCGGCGGCTGCGGCGCACCCTCGCCCTGGAGATGGCGGCCCGGCCAGGCGGTCTGCTGGCCGCGAAGGTGCACTTCAAGCACCTGACCGTCGTCACCACCGAGGGCTATGCCCACCGACCCGGCGGAGCCCAGGCCGTGTTCCACCACGAATGGAAAACTGCCGAGGCCAAGGAGAAACTCGCCCGCACCGTCGAGGTATTCAGGCAGTTCCAGGAAGGCCGGCTGCCCGCCGGGCCCGGCGCCGAAGCGCTCCTTGCCTCCTTCCGCTCCGTCGAAGAGGAACTGGCCCAGCACGACGCCGGGCCGGCCAAGGCCGTCAGCGACCGCCAGATCGAGCTGCTGCTGAAGGGCAAGGCCGCGACACTCCACCTGGGAGTGGCGAACTACTGCTGGTTCGAGGACCCGGCCAAGGCGCTGTGTCTCAAGCTGGCCGGGGCGAAGTCCGCGTCCGCGCCGCTGACCGGGATGTGTGACAGCGGGCGGTGTCCCCAGGCGACCCATCACATCGGCCACCGGCAGGTCTGGCAATCGGCTGCCGACAACGCCACCGCGCTGCTGGCCAGTCCGCGCATCCCGCCCGGCGAGAAGACACGACTGCGGGCCGAGCACGAGCGCGCCCAGCGGATCCTCGAAGAGATCGACAAGGCAAGAGGGGAGGAATGAGATGGCACTCAGCCAGGACCAACGCGAGCACACCGAACGACGCATTCGCGAGGCGATGGACCGACTGTTGCGCGGCCAGATCCCGACCAACGGTGGCTGCGACGTCAAGACGCTCGCGCGTGAAGCGGGGATCTCCCGCGCGGCTCTATACCGCACCTGGGGCCACCTTAAGGAGGAGTTCGAACGACGACGGGCGGCTGCCTGGGCGGCGGGTCAACAGCCCGATCCTCGTCAGGCCCGGATCACGAGCCTGCGGGAGGTCAACAGCCGACTCACCGCGAAGCTCGCTCGCACCAACACCGAGCTCCAGCAGCTCAAGGCGGCCCATCAGCTGGTCCTGTCGGTGCTTGCCGCCACCGACGACGAACTCCAGCGAGCTCGCCGCCGGCTCGCCCAATCCGAGCGGGACCAGGCGAACAGCGGCGACCGCGTCATTCCTCTGCACCGTCGCTGACATCAAATGAGCGCGATCAGCAGTGCCGAGATCCACAGGCAAAAGACGTGTTGAGCCTGGTCGACGGAGTATCGCCCCTGAGGAGACTTGGCGAACTCGCCGCTGCCGGTCTTGACCATCCACGCCCGCACCGGCCACCGGCGGTCCCAGAAACCGTGCGTCACGGCGGAGAAACCGATCCCAGCCGCTGCCCCAGCCAAGCTGACGGGCAGGTCGAGCAAGACCACCGTCACCGCGAGCATCACCGCCATGACCAGGTGATAGACGGCAACGTGCGCGATCAGCGCGCGCCACGACTCAGCCGCCGTCGGAGGGCTCTCCGCCTCTTCTTCCGGGCGGCCCTTCCGGGCTGCCCATCCATCGGTCTGCCAGCAGTGATCGGCCCAAACATGGGCCGCGAAGAGCACCGCGAACACGGCGGCGAAGACGCTGGCCCCGGTCATGCCGCAGCCACCCCCATCGCCCAAGCGGGTGCATTCCGGATCACGAGGACAACGGTCTCGAAGCGCGACACACGCGGAACGGACTGGCCACGCCGCCTCCGTCGACGTGGCCTGGTGACCGAGACACGCGTGGAGGTGGACACAAGCAATGCAGCAATAACCCAGTGGTCGCCGATGTCCGCCCCGGCGCGCAGCAGGGCGTAGGCGGCGGCGAAGCGGGCGGTGCGGGCGGTGTTCATGGGTACCTCCGGATCGTGGTCGGCCGGACGGCCGGCGCCGCGCACCATCGCGTCCACCGTCCCGGCCTGGCTGGCACGGGGGCGGTGGACGCGATGGTGAGCAGCGTCAGCACCCGGGCGGGGTGGTCAGTGGTCCTGTTCGCCGGGGGAGGGGCGGGTGCGGGGGTCGTGCCAGCAGACGCGGGTGTGGCCGATGGCTTCGGTGACGTAGCCGGTGCGCATCAGGGAGCCGGATCGGTTGATGCGGTAGCGCAGCTCGTTGAGCATGTGGGCCATTTCCGCCGGGTCGGTGGGGTCGGCGGTGCCGGGGAGCGGGGGTTCGACGACGTCGCGGCCGACGTGCCGGTGGGTCAGGGTGACGTGCGCGCCGAGGTCCTGGAGAAGTCGGCCGGTCTCGCGGCCGACGGCCACACTGCGGTGCCTTCCACCCCGGCAATACAAGTGGATACGGATCGGCTCGCCGGGCAGCGCGACGTACTGGGCCAGGGCCCGGCGGGCGGTGCGGTCGGCGATCTCGCGGGCGCCGGGGGTGTCCAGGACGTAGTCGAGGACGTGCTGGTCGAGGCCGGTGGAGCGGATCATCTGCTCGCGGACCTGCGGGTCTTCGGGCGGGTTGCGCAGGGCGGTGGTCAGGTCGACGGTGATCGCGTCGCCGGGCGGCGGGTCCTGGTGGAGGGTGCCGTAGGTGGTGACCTCGACCTCGAAGGGCGTGGCGGCGAGGTGGTCGTCCCAGGTCGTCGTGCTCAACACGTTCTCCGATCCGATCTGGTGGTGGCGCCGGCCGGGCGGCTGGCGCGGTGGTGGGCGGCGTCAGCGTCCGGTCAGGCCGTGGTGCCAGCGGGGTCGGCGTGGGCGGTGCTGCCCGCGGCGGCGCGCTCGCGGGCGAGGTCGAGGAGCTGGTCGAGCATGCGCTCGGCGCCGTCGAAGTCGGTGTGCCGGTCGGCGGTGGTCAGGCTGTCGCGCCGGGGCTCGATGGCCCAGGTGGTCGCGGTGGGGTCGGCGGCGGCCTGGGCGATCAGCTGCTGGAGGGTGTGGGTCTTGCCGGAGCCGGTGGGGCCGACGATCAGGTGCGTGGACATGCGGGTCCTCTCGGTAGGATTTCCGCCGCCGACGGCGGGACAGTGGGGTGGTGCGGGTCCGGGAAGCGGTCCGCCCGCCCGGCCGGGAGTGGCGGGGCGGGCGGGTCCGACTGGTGACGGGGTCAGAGGCTGTCGGCGAACTCCGGCTGCGGCACGCCGCCCGGGTCGCCGCTCATCGGCAGCGGCAGGCCGTACTCGCCGGCGCCGCGGCGCACCAGGTCGCCGGCGCGGGCGAGGTCGGAGCAGGCGTTGAAGACGGTCTTGCGGGCGGCACCGACGATCGTGGTGAGCGCCTCCACGCTGAGGTACATCACCTCAAGGTTCATGGGGTCGCGGTGGTCGGCGAGGACGCGCAGGATCTTCTCCTTCGCGGTCGGCTCCTTGGTGAGGACGGCCGGTGCGGGGCCGGGCTCCCACGACGCACCGTCGCCGCCGCCGTCGCCGGTGGTGGTGGGGTCGATGAAGGTGGCGGCGATCTCGTCGCGGTCGTCCCAGCCGGGGAAGTCGGCCGGCACGCGGATGTCGTCCGGGTCGAACAGGCCGGCGGCGGACTCCAGGATCCAGGCGCGCATCATCTCGGCACGCTCGTCGGGGCCGACGACGTAGCCGACGCCGAAGGTGCGGCGCGGGTCGTCCTCGGGGACCGTCGGGTCGTAGATGAGCGAGTCGTCGCCGCCCGGCCAGAACGGCGGGATCCTGGACGGGTCGGCGCCCTCGAAGGAGTCCGGGAGGTCGACGCGGTGCTTCTGCGCCCCGTCGGAACGCAGCAGGACGAGCGCCCCGCCGTAGAAGACGTTGTCCCGGATCGAGGTGTCGGAGCCCATCTTGTTCAGGTTCAGGATCTGGCCGCACAGCACCATCGCCATGCCGAGCGAGCGGCCCTGCTCGGCGATCGCCGCGACGATCGCCGCGGCCTCGTCCATGTGCGGGCTCTTGTCCCCGAGGAGCTGGGCGAACTCGTCCAACACGACCGCGATGTAGGGCATCTCGTCGGAGGCGACGAAGTTCTTCATCCTCAGCCGCTGGGACTGGGCGATGCGGTGGAGCAGGATCGCGTACGCCACTCGCAGGGCGCCCATCGCGCCGTCGCGCCCGCAGCCGCCATAGCCGGCCATGTCCTCGATATCGGGGTTGGAGCTGCCCTTCGGGTCGGCGTAAATGATCGCCACGCCGTTGACGTGGTACGAGAGGCACAGCAACTGCAGGACGCCGCCCTTGCCGGAGCCGGTGACACCGGCGACCAGCGCGTGGCGGGCACCGCCCTTCGGGTCGAACAGCTGCACCCTGGCGGGGCGCCCCGAGATGCCGGTGCCCAACTGGACGAAGCCGTTGTCATTCGCCAGCAGGGCCTCGACACCGGGCAGGGGCGTGCCGCTCTCCAGCGGCGAGCGCTCCATCATCCGGAATTTGGCCCGGCGCGGGTCCTGCGTCGGCTCGAAGGAGACGAGCAGCGCCGTAGTGCGCATCGCGCCGGCGAGCTGGTACGGGTCGGGCACGGCGACGGTGTCGGTGTCGTCGTCGGCGACCACCCAGGCGGCGACGCCGCCGGTGGCCGGGTCCTCCACCAGACCCTCCAGCCGGGTGCCGGGCACACAGCCGCCCCGGCGGGCGACCCGCTGCAGCCACATCCGCTCCAGGAACCCGTGCTGTTCCTGGCCCGCGGGCGGGGGAACCAGGTCGACACGGATGTGCCGGGAGCTGGTGTGGAGCCCGTCGCTGATGGTTACCCAGTCCGGCGGGACGCGGTAGACACCGGAGACCGTCTCGGGGGTGACGGTGACCGGCCGGCCCGGCGCGGCCTCGATCACGCCTTCCCACGCCTGGGGGCTGTAGCCGGTGAGGGCCAGGTGCTGGCCCTGCGCCGCGCCGTACTCGCCGGAGATGTGCGCGTGCCAGCGCTCCAGCACCCGCCGGACCTCCGGCGGCAGGGCGGGCTCCGCCGGCCCTGCCGCGGCCGGCGCGCTGGTGGGGGGCTTGGCGGTGGCCAGGACGCGGCGCAGGGAGAACGCGACCAGACCGACCGAGCCCCACCAGACGGCGGAGACGAATCCCGCGACGGAGGGCATGGTCATCCAGCCCGCGGCCAGGGCGTCGATGCCGGGCAGGCCGCTGACGGTGGCGGTCGCCGCCGCGGTCGCCGTGGCGACGGCCGAGACGAGCATCGGCCGGCGGTGGGCGCGCAGGATGTCCCCGCCCGGCACCGCATCCAGGGCCCGGTCGGACAGCCAGCCGGCCGCGTTCGCGCCGGCGACCAGCACCGGAGCCGCGAGGAACGTCGAGACGGTGGTGGCGGCCTGCGCGTCGAGGAACGGCATCACGCCCGCGGTGACCAGCGGGGCGGCGACCTCGGCGAGCGCGAACGCCTTCTCACGCGACGCCTTCGCCACCGGCACGGCAGCGGACGCGGTCTCGGGGGTGATCTCGGGGGTGCTCATCGCTGCTCTCCTATTCCTGGGAGTACCACGTGCGGTCGGCCATGGGGACGGGGGCGACATCGCGGGCCTCCTGGATGCCGTCGTGGTCGGTGCGGGCCTGCGTCTCGGCGGCCGCGGCGCTGCGGCCCGCCTCCTGGGCGCAGGTCGCGTAGGCGATCGCCGCGTTCGACATGCCCTGCATGATCTTCGAGACCTCGGCGGTCTCGGCCACGGTGGCGGCGTCGACCTTCAGGTGAGCGATCTGCTCGGAGATCCGGTAGGTGTCGGCGGCCTCGTCCTTCTGCGCCTTGGCCAGGTCCTGGAAGGCGGCGGTATCGCGCCGCACCTCCCGGGTGAGCCTGCGCACCTCGCGCACGAGTTCGCGGTAGGTCAGTCCTGCGGCCATGTCAGCCTCCCTGCTGGTCGGTGTAGAACTGGCGCTCGGCGGGCGTGGTGAGGGGGCTGTCGACCACGGCCTGGAAGATCCCGCCGTGGCGCACCCACACGTTGGCGGACAGCACCTTGACGGCCTCCGCGCCGCGGACCGCGGTGTTCTCCGCCGCCAGGGACCGGACCTGGAGGTCACGGACCTGCTCGGCGAGCCGGTGCAGCTTGGTGACCAGGGCCACCCCGCCCCGCACGCTCTTGGCGTCCTGGGCGAGCTTCTCGGCATGCATGGCGTGGCTCGTGGCGTGTTCGCGCGCGGTCTTGCTGTCCTCGGCGATCTGCGCCAGCACCGCCGTCTTGGCCTCCAGACGCTGCTCGAACTGCCGTAGCGTGCGCACTTCGCCGCGGCTCATCGTGTGGTGCTGGGTGTCGGGACCCGTGCCGGACGTGAACGAGATGCTCTCCGCGCCGACGGCGATGTCGCGCACCGGGACGGGGCGCGGGCCCGACGCCGGACGGCTCGGGGACGCAGGCGCCGGCGGTTGCGGGGCGGCCACAGGCGCAGAAGTTGCCTGGGCCGGCGCCGTCGGCTTCACGGGAGCCGCGGGCGCGGCCTGGGGCGGTGCCACGGGCTGCGGGGGATGTGCCGGCCTGGGCGGGGTGGTCGGCTTGGGCGGCGTCGTCGCGGTGCTGCCGGTCGGGGCGTTCTTCTTCGCCAGGTCGGCGGTGGAGCCGTTCACCGGCGTCATTGCCGGGCCCGGGGGAGCGGCAGGGGCTTGCAGAGTCGTCATGGTCTTCCTCTCGGCCGTGGCCGCACCGTTCGGCGGCTGCGGCACGGCGTCCGGTGCCTGCGGGCCCGCGGTGCCGGACGGTGCGGCAGATCCGGCCGGCGTGGGCGGGTTGGTCGGGCTGATGGGCTTCCGCTTCACGGCGGAGGCCGGATCGGCCGGGTCTGCGGGCTCCGCAGCGGGGGCCGGAGCGGTCGGCGGGGCGGGCTTGGCCTGCGGAGTCGTGGGGGCGGCCGGGCGGCGGGTGCCCGCGGCCGCTCTGGCGTGCTCCTTCTCCTCCACCGTCTTCGCTCCGGTGAACTTGCTGTCCAGGCCCTTCGCGCTCGCGTCGGCACCTGCGGGAGCGGCGGCCCCTTGGCCGGGCGGCTTCGCCTCGGGCGCCGTGCCGGCCGAGTCCTTGGGCGTGGTCGCGGCACCGGTCCTCTTGGGGCGATCGGGCTTGGGCTCAACGGCCGGCTTCGCGGCATCGGACGTGCCGGTCGGGTTGTCCGGGCCCGGGCGTTTGGGCGTCTTCGCCCCGCCGCCGGCGGGCGGGGTGTCCGGGCCGGGCCGGTCCGCGCCCGTGGTCCTGGGGGCGGTGTCCCGGGAGGAGGACGTCTTCGACGCCTTGTCGTCGCGGTGGTTCTTGTCGTCACTGCTGGTGCGGGCAGCGGTGTCGTTCTTCGCGGACCGCGCGCCGGACGTCTTCGTGTCCGTGCTGTCGCGCCGGTCGGTACCGGATTTGGACGCGGCGTCGGCCTTGGTGCTCTTCAGGTCGGCGGTCTTGGTGTCCCGGGTGTCCTTGCTGTCCTGGCCGGTCCGCGACGCGGAGTCCGTCTTCGCGGTCTTGGTGTCGGCGCTCTTCGCGTCGGTGGCGTCGGTCTTCTTGACGTCCCGGCTGTCCTTGCCCTGGTGCTGGCTGGTCTTGGTGTTCAGGTCGGCGGTCTTGGCCTCACGCTGGGAGCGGCTGTTCGCCGTGCTCTCGTTCTTGGCGATCCGGTCCGACTTGCCGTTGTTGGTGTTGGTGGTGTTGGTCGAGGTCCCGGAGACCCGGGTCTCCTTGACGTCGTGGGACTTCTTGACCGTGGTGGCCGTGCCGGTGCGGCCCAGCCGCTGCGCCAGGGCCCGCACGAGGGCGCCGAGCGGGCCGTCGCGGCGCTCGTCCTTGCCGTCGGCCGCGGCCGCGGTGCTCCTGCTGCCGGTGCTCTCGCCGCCCTTCGCCGTGCCCTTAGCGCCGTCGGTGACGGTCGGCGCGTCGAGGTCGGCGGTAGTGCCGATCACGGTGGCGGGGCGGGCCGGCTGGACGGGCGCGAGGAGCTGCGCGAGGGGGCTCGGCGCGGGCACCGGCGCCGGGTTCACGGACACCGGTTCCGCCCCGGCCGTGGCTGCCGGGGGCGGGGTCGAGGCGCCGGCGCCGGCGGTGTCGGCGGGCACCGCAGGCACCGTCGGCGGGCGGCCGGGCGGCGGCGGGACGGCCGGGGCGGCGGGTGTCGCCATCACAATCTCCTTACTCTCAGTGACTTCCCTTCCTTTCCTTTCCCGGCCACAGAATGGCTTCCCGAGGCCGTGGCCTGGGTCTGGGAACGCGGGAAAGCGTTCCCAGACCGGGAAAGGAAAGGAAAGGAAGTTACGGACCGCTACTTACGGGCGAAGTTCCTCTTCAGCCAGCCGCCGGCCACGAGCACGCCCGCGCCGCCGAGAACCACCAGGCCCACCACCGAGTTCGACGCGCCGTCACCGCCCTCTGCGGTACCCGGCGCGGCCACCGTGCGGGAGGTGTTGACCATGCCCGGGGAGTCCACCGCCGGGTAGGCCTTCCCGCAGTCGGAGATCGCGTTGTAGGCGCCGCCGGCCTTCGCGACGCAGGCCTGGACCGCCTCCCGGCGGGCCCGCTGCGCGTCGCTCTCCACGCCGCCGGTCTTCGCCGTCTCGGCCGCCAGCGAGGCGTCCTGCTTCTGCCGCTCCAGCTCCACGCGGGAGGCGTCCAGGGCGATCTGCGCCCGCCTCACCTCGGCGTCGGCCTCGGTGGCGGCGTAGTGGGACCAGGCGACCATCCCGGTCGCCACCAGGACGACCGCCCCGCCGACCAGGCCGGCCTTCGCCAGCGGGGACAGTCGGGCGTTGGATGCGTAGGCGCCGTGCAGCGGCGGTGTCTTCCAGGACGGGATGCTGCTGATGTCGTATGCGGGGTCGTTGTAGACCGACTCGTCGGCCATGACGTGCTCCTTCTCAAGGATCTGAACGGGGTGGTGCTCGGCGCCGGGGCCGGACGCCTTGTCCGGCCGCCGGAAACACCCCAGGTCGGGGCGTGCCGGCGGCCGGCCGAGAGGCCCGGAACAAGGGGGCGGGCGGCTTGTCAGCGGCGGCGCAGCCGGGGGTGGCACCACCGGCAGTCGGGGCCGTGGTCGCGCTCACGGGCGTGGACCAGGAACAGCGGGGTGACCACGGTCAGGGCGACGACCAGGGCGACCAGCGCGAGGCCGGCCAGGTAGAGCAGGGTGTTCATCGGGGGAGCTCCTTCGCTGGGGTTGTGCTCGGTACGGTGGTGCTCGGCGCTTCGGCGCCTTCGGCGGTCACCAGGGCGAATCCCGCGCCCTGGTGGCCACCGGAGAGGCCGGCACTCTCGCGGCCATCCCGGGTGCCGGTCAGGGCCGGTAGCCGGAGGCGAGCAGCTCGATGGCCTCCTGGCGGTACTCGGAGGCGGTGGCGGAGGAGGAGACGTCCAGCGCGGCGTGGATTTCGGCGAGGGGCACCAGTTGCTCGGCCGAGGCCGAGTCGGGGTTGGCGGCGTGGGCGGTGAGGATCATCCGGGCGACCCGGCGAACTGCCCGCTCACGCGGCTTGAGCTTGGCGACATCCTCCGTTTCGACTGCGGCCAGCTCGATTTCGGCGGCAGCCCGACGCGTTTCGGCAGCGGCCCGGAGGGCTTCGGCGGCGTCGAGTTTGGACCGCTCGGCGGCTGCGAGAGCGGCCTCCTGGAGCGCGCGTTCCTCGTCGGCGCGGCGGTTCGTTTCGGCGGCGACTCGGCGGGTTTCGGCGACGGCCTTCTGCGTTTCGGCGGCGGCCTGGTCCGCTTCGAGGGCGGCGAGCCGGGCTTCGGCAATGGTCTGCGTCTCGATCGCCTCTGTCTCGGCGGTGGCGATCCGGTCGGCCTCCGCGGCCTGCCGGCGCTCCTCTGCTGCCAGGCGCTCCAGCTCGGCCGCCCGCAGGTCCAGGGCGGCCGTCGCCTCCCGCTCGGCGGCCTCCTGGTGCTCGGCGGCGGCGGTGCGGACGCGGGCCTCGGCAACCAGCGCCGTCTCCAGCGTCTGCTCCTCCAGCGCTGCGGCCCGCTCGGCGGCGGTGGTCCGGGCCCTGGCGTTCGCGCGGGCCTGCCCGACCTCGCCCTCGACCTCGGCCTCGACCTTCGCCAGATCACCGGCGGCGCGCACCGCCTCGGCATTTGCCCTGGCCTGCGCCTTCTTGCGGCGTGTCTCGGCCTCCAGGCGGCGGCGCTCCGCCTCCTCCTCGCGGGCCTCGGCGTCGCGTTCCTGATCGGCCGGCATGGCCAGCGCCTGGGCGACGGTGTAGCCGTGGGGCGCCATCGTCATCGGCAGCAGCTCGTCCTCGGTGGCCGCCTCCAGGTCACCGTCGTGCTTGCGCCTGAGCCACAGCTCATAGGCGATCAGGTCCTGCTCACGGCGGACCATCTCCGGGTAGGAGTGCACGTCGTACAACCGCATCCGCCGGTAGAGCCGGGACGTCGAGGGCAGCGCCAGGACCCAGCGGATCAGCGGGATGGAGTCCCGCTCGGCACGCTCGGGGCGCACGACGCGGTCGATGGAGGTGCGACCGACGTCGACCACCATGATGAACAGCACCGGCACCGTGCCGTGGGCACCGGTGGCAACGAAGTCCAGCAGCTGCCAGGCCCGGCCCTGCGGAGCGGCGCTGGCGGCGTTGAGGACGACGGTCGCGGCCGTGAGCAGCCACACCGGGTAGCGGATCCAGCCGATGGGGCGCTTGAGCCAGGCCATCAGCAGGTCGACCGCGATCATCACCATGATCCCGGTGTCGACACCGACCGCGAACAGCTTCCCCTGGTCGAGAGTGGCGAAGTGCAGGCGCTCGTGCGCGAAAGCGGCGACGTGCCCGAAGCTGAGGTACAAGCCGATGCCGGCCAGCGCGAGCGCGGCCGCCACGATCCCGGCCGCCGCAACCTTCTGCGGGGTGCTCAGGACTCCGGCCGCCGGCGTGGGCGAAACGGGATCGGCCGTCTCCGAAACCGTCTGGCTCGGGGGCGAAACGCTGCCGGGTGCCGCCGAAACCGGTGTCGGTGGTGCCGAAACGAGGCCCGGCGCGGAGCGCTGCGGGCCGGGCAGGGCCGCCGTCGGCGGCAGGTCGGTGATCGTCACGAGGGCCTCCGGAAGGCTCGTTCAGGTGGGTCCGAAACGGCGGCCGCTGCTCCCGAAACGATCCCGGGTGCTTCCGAAACGGCCGCCGTTGTCGGCGAAGAAGGGGCGGCCGGGCCCGAAACGCGGACTCGGTCAGCTGTGGGTGCCGGCCTTCGCGGCGGCGGCGGTCCCGGCCATCGCCCGGCAGGCGGCGGCGTGGTCGTTGGCCAGGCGGCGCGCGCGGTCGCGGAACCACGTACGGTGGCCGCCGCCGTCGCCGCACGTGACGCACTGCCAGCCGTAGCTGTCGTCGGCGGGGTTCTTGTCCGGCGTGCCGGTCACCACGACCAGGCCGCCGCCGACGGTGCGGAACCGCAGCACCGTGTGCTCCGGCAGCTCGGCCGGCTCCGACGCGGCCGACTCGGCGGCACGCGCCCGCTCCAGCTCGGCGCGCAGCTCGGCGATGGTCCGGTCGCGCGCGTCGGTCTGGGACTGCGCCTCGCGCAGCAGCAGCTTCTGCATGCTGTGCGAGGCGGTCTGCGAGGCGATCGCCTCGGCGGCGGTCCGCTCGGCGGAGGCGAGGTCGTCGCGCGCGGTGGCGAGGTCGGAGAACGCGGTCAGCAGCTGCTCGTCGGGGTCGCGCTGCTGGTGCAGGACGTCCTCCAGCTGCTGGGTGGCGCTGGCGAGAGCGGCCACGGCCTCGTCGCCGCGGCTGCGCAGGGCGGCGATCCTGCCGCTGGTCGTGACGATGATCATCGGAGTTGCTCCTTCGTTGTGGTGGGAGGGCGGTGGTCGTCTCCGACGCTCAGCGGCGGTGGAGCCAGCCGGCGCGGGCGGCGCTGCCGCCGTCGGCCCGCTTGACCGCCTGGACGTAGTCCAGGACCTCCTGGCCCCGCGCGTCGCGGCCCCGGGACGTCAGCGCGGCGGCCACCGTGCCCGTGCGGAACGCCTGGGCGGCCTCCTGGTCGCCGGAGGCGACGGCCTGCCTGATGTCCCGGCTGAACTCGCGGTGGCCGGCGACCTCGGTGACGGTGTCGGCGACGGCGGCACGCAAGCGCTCGAACATGAACGTTCTCCTTCTCCTGGTGGGCGGTGCGTCGAAGCCCGCCACGCCCCGCCACCCGGTGAGCCGGGGGCGGGGCGCGGCGGCCTGTAGGGGCAGGTGGCGGTGCTAGTCAGAGCAGGTCGAGCGGGATGCTGCTGACCGGCCGGCCGTCCACGACGACGGTGGTGACGGTCCCGGTGCGCAGGTCGTTGTACTGCGGGCCGGCGCCGAGGTTGATCGGGCCGGACGCGGTACCGATCTGCACGACCGGCCCGTTCGTCGTCGAGGACGAGACGTTGTTGCTGGTCTCCTGCTGCGCCATGGTGTGTGCCTCCTCGTGGGGGCCGGGACGGTCCCGGCCGCGATGCGGTGCGTGGTGGTCGGGCACCGACGAACACCGCCGCGCCCAGCCCCCTGGTGTGCGGGGGCGGGGCGCGGCGGCGAACGACAGCAACCGGCAGCGGTCAGGCTGCGGCGGCGAGACGCCAGAACGCGGCGACGGTCTCCGGGTGGGCGGCCTCGTCCAGCACGTGGCGCTGTTCCAGGAGCGCGCCGCCGGTGGCCGGCTGCTCCAGGAGCGGGTCGGCCCAGCGCGCGACGTCGCGGGCGTCGAGCTCGTCCATGTAGGCCACGTACTCGGCCTGGTCGGCCTCCTCGTAGTCGCGGTGCATCTGCTCCAGCCCGGCCTGCCAGGCGTCGTACTCCTCGGTCGTCCTCACGGGCAGTTCCCTTCTCGCGTGGTGGTGGCTACTTCTTCTGTCCGCCGGCCTTCTCGGCCTGCGCGCGCTGCTGCATCTCCCGGGCCCGCCGCAACAGCTCATCCATCTGCCGCTGCGTCCAGGCCTGGTCCTCCGGGCTGCTCACCGGCCGGTCCCGCCCTTCTTCGAGGTGATCGGCGCGGGGTCCTGCGGGGCCGGGGTGCCGGGGGTTCCGCCGCCGCCGTAGGAGCGGCACAGCATCAGGTCGGTGGAGGTCACTTCGCGGCTCCCTGGCTGGCGGCCTGCTGCTGGCGGAGCTGCTCGGCCTGCTGGCGGGCGCGCTCGGCGGCCGCGGCGGCCTCGGTGGCGGCGGCGATGCGGCGGGCGACCTCGGCGTCGCCCAGGTGCTGGCTGCTCATCGGGGTCAGCCGGCCAGGGGGAGGGAGCGGAGGGTGGCGACGGCGGCGGAGACGGTGACGGGGAGCGGCCGCACGACGCCGGTGGGGGCGGGCTCGGTGTCGGCGAGGTCGTCCAGGTCGATGACGACCTCGCGGACCGCCTCGCTCACGGCCACCGCGCGGGCGCGGACCTGGCGGACCTTGTCGCGCAGGAGGACCAGCAGGCCGTCCAGGCCGCGGGCGCCGTCGGGCCAGCTGCCGGCGGCGACGTCGTCCCACACGGCGTCGGCCAGGTCCTCGTCCAGGTCGACGGCGGCCGGGCTGATGCCGGCGAGCTCGGCGGCCGCGGCGACGAGCAGGCGGCCGGAGTACCGGCCGTACAGCTCGTCCAGGTCGTCGGCGGCGGTCTTCGGGATGCGGGCGGAGAGTGCCATCATGGGGGTCACGGTCGTTGTCCTCTCGTCCTGAGCGGGGTGGGTGGTGCGACCGACTCGGCCCCGGGGATTGCAGCCCCGGGGCCTCTTGCGTGCTGGCTGCTGTACGAGCAGGCCACGGCCCGGCGCCCACCCCTCAGATCGGGGCGGACGCCGGGCCGTGGTCGTTCGTGCAGATGGTGGGTCAGGAGGGACGACGCCCGGGCCGGACCTCCTGCGATCCGGGAGCGGGACCGAGGTACTGCCCGATGAGGAATCCGGGGACGACCGCCGCGCACTCGTGCCACGACGGCCGGCCCCGCTGCGACGGGACGCGGGCCACGCCCTGCTCGACGTCGGCGCCGGTACGGGCCAGGTAGGCGATCAGGTGGGTACGCATCAGGCTGCGGTGTGCAGCGCGCTCAGGTGCGCGAGGGCCCACCGGCTCCGGGGACGGGGGAGGGGGCCGTGGTCCGTCGCGGCGGCGGCGAGCTCGGCGACGTCGACCGCGTCGGCGGCGGTGGTCAGTCGACCCGTCAGGCGCACCTGCGGCCGGTCCCGGAGCCGGTTCACGAGCACGTCGGCGCTGAGGTCCAGGACGTCCAGGACCTCGGTGAAGGTGTAGGTGCGGATCGCCAGGAGCTCGGCCACGTGCAGCCACAGCTCACCGCACAGGTCGTCGACGGTGTCACTGCCGATGTCCAGGCCGGCATCGTCCAGCAACTCCTGGACCAGGTCGCGCAGGGCGGCCGAGTACCAGGTGTAGGCCTCGGCGAGCAGCGCGGCGGCCTTGGGGGTGAGGGTGTCGGGCATCGCGGTCTCCTCGGGATCGGTCACGCGGGGCGGGGATGCTGTGCGGGCAGAGCGACGGCCGCCGCCCACCCCGTCAGTGCGCGGGGTCGGCGGCGGCCGTGGTCGTTCGTACTGGCAGTAGGTCAGGCAGCGGTGCGCTTGCGCACCGGGCTCGCAGCGAGCACCTCGTCCGCGGTGGGCCCCTGCCCGATCGGCCGGGCCCCGACCGGCAGCGCCAGCGCGACGATCGGACCGCGCGCGCCCTCCAACGGCTTGGCCCGCCCGGCGTCGACGTCCTCGACCAGGCGCCGCACGCTCTTCCACTCCGACTCGCGGCGCTGGGGGAAACCGGCAGCCGACTCCCGGTCGAGGCGCTCACGCTCACCGCGCCGGACGGCCGCGGCCTGGCGGCGGTAGGGCTCGTACTCCAGCAGCGAGAGGTAGCGGCGGGCCAGGCGTTCCCCGTCGGGGCAGTGCTCGACACGGCGCCGGTCGTCGTTCCTCTTCTCCTTGCTGCTGGTGCAGCTGGCCGCCTCGCACCGGGCGCGGTGCGCCTCAAGGGCCCGGCGGGCGGTGTCCGCGGTGGGCTTCGCGGGGTCGAGTTGGTGGAGCGCCGGCGGCTTCGGCGCCGTGACCTTCTTCAGCACGGTGGTCGGGCGGCGGGTCTCCGCCCGCAGCGCGTCCTGCTGCTGGCGACGGCGCCGGGCCAGCCACCGCTCGGGGGTGAGGTCCGCCTGCACCTGCCGGTGGCCACCGCGGCAGCGGTCCTTCCCGTCGCCGCGTTCGTGGCCGATCACCCTGAGGTCGGTGTCGCCGACGACGCGGCGCCAGGTGAGGCAGTCCCGGCAGACGATGGAGAGCTGCACCCCGGGCAGCATGTCGATGTCGGCGGGGTTGAGCTCGCTGAGCTTGAGCGGGGCGCGGCCGTAGGTGCGGCGGGAGCGGGTGCGGGTCGACATCGGTTCCTCCCGGGGCGGGCGAGGGGACAGGGGGCGAGAGGTTGCTGCTCTCTCCGCCCGCCAGGGCGGGCCCGATGTCGGGTGGTCCTGGCGGACAGGCAGCGCAGCACGCTGCTCAAAGATCGTTCTGGTATTGCTCGATATGAGGTACGGCCGCCCCGGCGCTTGGGGGAGCTAGAGCATCGACCCCAGGACCTCGCCACCGCCCGAAGACGGGTGACCACCGCATGTTTGCTCCGGCGTTGTCAGCGCCGGCCCTGCTCAATCAAGGTAGCCATCCATGGCAACCATGTCAACATGCATGCCATGGCTATCTATGGCGGGATGCCGGATGTACGATGCGCGCATGAGTAGCGACCGGAGCCGGCAACAGGTGCCGTATCAACAGCTGGTGCAGGCTGTCCTTGCGCAGATCCGCCGCGGAGACCTTCGCCCGGGCGACAAGCTGCCCAGTACCAGCCAACTGGCCACTGAGCATGGTCTGGCGACCGGAACGGTGCAGCGGGCCCTAGCCGAGCTGCGCTCCCGCGGCGCCGTCTACTCCCAGGCAGGGCGAGGAAGTTTCGTAAGCTCGGAGGCTCAGCCATCGGCTGTCCCGACAGTGGAAGACCTGGCACGTGAGCTCGCCGAGCTTCGCGAGCGCGTCGAGGAGCTGGAACAAGCCCAGCAGGCTGAGCTTCGAAGTTCCCCGAGAACGTAGGCCGCTCACCTCCAACCGGTCGATGCGATAGCCGGAGCGGGGTGGTCCGCCTCCGACGTTCAGAAGTGTTCCTGAACTTTTCGGTGTTGTGGCTGGTGCGGTGCTGCGGCCACGCTGCGGATTGAGGATCGCGTTGATGAAGATCGAATTCATGGTCCGAACCACCCTGCAGATCAGGCGTGGCGGTGGTGCTGCGGGTCTGCTGCGGAGTAGGCGCGCGACCACGATTTAGGCACAACCCGTTGTTAGCGTCGGAGAGTCGGTCGAGGGGGTCTCGGTGGGCACAGTGCAGCGCTGGACTGGAAAGGAATCGCGCGCATTACGGGAAGCCAAGCGCCTGTCGGTGCGGGGATTCGCGGCCTACTTGGGCATCGGAAGCCGAACAGTGTCCGACTGGGAGTCACCTTCCAACCCGAAGGCGATCAGCAAACTCCTCCAGGAGGCACTGGACTCAACCTTGGAGCGATGCAGTCCGGCTGAGCAGGAGCGGTTCTGGGGAGCGATCGGCAAAATGCCTGAAGCTCCCGCGACACCGGGCAGCTTCCTCCCTATTCCGAATGCGGAGCCCAGTCTGGTGCGTAGGAAAACTGCCTTTGATGGCCTCATCTCCGTCCTTGAGGAGGCACGCAACGCCGAGGGGATCGCAACGGTTGCTGTCGTGGGTCCCGGAGGATTCGGCAAGACTACAATCGCAACACAGCTGGTCAACGACGAGCGAATTCAGGAGCTATACCCGGAGATCCTCTGGGTGGAGACTGGCGAGGACTGCACCCCGGCCCGGGTCGTGGAGCTGATCTCGGACCTCTGCGTCCACCTCAGCGGCACCCGCCCGGCACTGACCGATCCAGAGCAGGCCGGCTTTCATCTCGCACGGCTGTTGCAGGATCGGCGAGCGCTGCTGGTCATCGACAACGTTTGGTCCGCTGCCGACTTGTCTCCGCTTCTCCTCGGCGGCGAGGAGTGTGTGCGGCTGGTGACAACGCGGAACGTCCGGGTGTGTCCGTCAACCGTGCAGGTGGTGCGGCTCGGCCCGATGACGGCGGCCGAGATCAGCGAGATGCTGACCCGAAACGTTGCGTCGCTGAATCACTCGGAGGCCCAACAGCTCGCCAAGTTGCTAGGCGGTTGGCCGCTGCTTGCGCAGATTGTCGGCTCGACCGTCGGCCAGGACGTGGCTTCGGGGGCGTCCTCGGGGCGCGTTGTGGCGGAGACATCGGAGACGATCCGTGACTACGGGCCGCAGGCCTTCGACGTGCTCGACGCCGACCAGCGGCGCAGCGCGATCGGTCAGGCGATCGCATCCAGCCTGGATGGCCTGGAGGAGAGCGTCGCACTCAACGGCGCGTCGGACCTGCGGGCACGGTACATGTCGTTGGCGGTGTTCCCGCCGGCGACAGCGATCCCGGTCCGGGCGCTGACGTATTGGTGGAAGGTGGCGTTCGGTTGGTCACCGCACGCTACTAGGCAGTTCTGCCGGGTGCTCGCGGATCGCTCGCTGGTGAGCAGCTACCGGGCGGACACGGAGACGATCACGCTGCACGACGTGTTCCGGTCCTACCTGCGGCACCTGGTCGCGGATGACTGGGCGCGGCTGCACGGCTCGCTGCTAGAAGCGTTCCGCAAGTCGACCGGCGGCCGGTGGAAGGAACTGGGTGCTGAGCAGGGCTACCTGTGGCGTCACCTGCCCTACCACCTGAGCGAAGCTGGCCTGGAGGACGAACTCGTCGCGCTGTTCTCCTCTCCCTCCTACGTGGCTCGGAAGGTCGCGCTGGTGGGTGAGCAGTCGCTGGTCGCCGACGCGGCGGTCCTCGACGCCCTGCCCGCGGAGCGGCGCTCAGCCGCGTGGACGGCGGCACGGGTGATGGCAGGCGCCGGGTATCTGCTGACCGGGCTGGTGGAGCCGGCCGATGTGGCCGCGACGCTATCGATCGCCCTGCACCGCTCAGTCTCGCCGGTGGCACCGGAGGCAGTCGCCGAAGCGGCCCCGCTCGGGGCAGCGTTCACCGCAGGGTGGCTGCGCCGCGGCGCGGTAGCCGACTCGAAGGACGCTGGCCATGTGGGAGCGATCGTCAGTGTCTCCACTGCGGCGAGGATCGTCGCCTCCGGCGGCGAGGACGGCACTGTGCGGCTCTGGGACCTCGACACTCGTCAGCCGCTGCGCACCTTCCGAGCGCACACCGGCTGGGTTTTTGCCACCGCGCTTTCACCAGACGGAGCAGTTGTCGCTTCGGCCGGGGATGACGGTCTGGTCCGGCTGTACCGAACCGACGTCGGCACGCCGGTGGGCGTGCTGGCGGGGCACTCCCGCCGGATCCGGGCCCTGGCGTTCGCGCCAGACCGGCCGTTGCTCGTCTCGGGGGCCGAAGATGGGGCCGTGTGCGTGTGGGACACCGAGCGGCTGCTGCTGATCCGCCGGATGCAGACCACTGGCACGCCAGTGTGGTCTCTCACGGTCGGCGGCGGGGACGATCCAGCGATCGCTGTCGCTGGTGAGGACGAGTTCGTCCGACTCTTCGACCTGGCCACCGGGAGGCTGCTGGACGAGAAGGCCCAGCACCGGGACTGGGTACGCTCGGTGGCATTCGCCGCTAGCTCAGGCTTGCTAGCCTCCGGTTCCGGTGACCGCTCAGTGGTGGTGTGGACGACGAAGGGCGGCACACTCACCCCAGTCCGACGCACAGCAAACCTGCCCGGCCGGGTGCGGTCCGTCGCCGCTTCCCTGGACGGCCAGCTCGTGCTTGCCGCGACGGAAGAGCCGACGATCCACGCACTCACCGTCGACGGTGAGGCCGGGAAGACCGCGTTGCCGCCAGGCGTCGACTGGATCCGCTCGCTCACACGGAGCGGTGATGGCACGGTCGTGGCTGGCTGCGAGGATGGCGCTGTGCGACTGTGGCCAGCACACGGCGGTCCGTTGCAGACACTGGCCCCCGGGTCAAACACGACTTGGTCGACGGCGTACTTGAGTTCCGGCACGGTTGGGCTGATCGGCGATGGTGCGGGGCAGGTCGACCTGGTCGACGCAACCGACTCGACCCTGTTGCGCCAGCTCCCGGCAGGGCACGGACGGGTCTGGTCCCTCGCTTCCGGCACCGACCTGGTGGCGGCCGCGTGCGGTGACGGCGCCGTTCGGGTCTGGTCGCTCGGGGACGAGGCCTGGGATCTGACCCTCAACCGGGACACGAACCGTACCTGGGCAGTGGCCATGGCTCGCACCGCTCCTAGGCTGGCGGCGAGCACAGGTGACGGGCACATCCGCTGCTGGGACCTCCCGAGCGGCAATCTGCTGTGGTCGCAGGACGTCCATGCCGGCCGTCTGCGCTCGATCGCTTTCAACGCCGACGGCCAGGTCCTCGCGGCCTGCGGCGGAGACGGATCCGTCCGCATGTGGAGGGCCGCCGACGGCGAGTTCGTCTCTCGGTTCACCTGCCCGACCGGCTGGGCCCGGGCCGTCACGCTCGACGATCAGGGCGTCCGGGCTGCTGTCGGCGCTGGCACTGGCGACATCGCAGTCCGTAACCTGGCGAGCGACCAGTTCACCGCCCAGCTGAGCGGGCACTCCGGCCGCATCCTCATGGTCGCCTTCACCGGCGACCCGGACCGGCTCGTCTCCGCTGCCGCTGACGGCACCGTCCGGCTCTGGTCTCTCGCCGAGCAGCAGCAGCTCGCAGAGGTCCGAGTCGATGGCAGCCTCAACTGTGCCGCCTACGACCCGGTCCACGGCCGCATCCTCGTGGGCAGCGCCGCAGGCATCGTCGCCCTGAACCTCAACCTGAACCAGCCCTGAGAGGGATTGACGCTCATGTCTCAGCAGGCCCCGGTGATCATTTCGAGTGAGTCTCCGTTCGCCAGCGACGTGTTCGCCAAGCGGCATCCCGCGCTGATCGAACGGCTCACCGGGGCCTGGCCCTTCGGGCCTGGGCAGCGGAAGGCGCTGTCCGAGCTCGCTGAGGAGGGCGTCCACGGCGTGATCCGGCCGCTACCCGACAGCGCCGTCGACGCCCAGCTCTGGCACGAGTGGGGGAGCGCCTACTACGGTCGCCGGTGGGTGGAGGTGCCGTTCCTGTGGGCGGAGAGCTTCTTCTACCGGCGCCTACTCGAAGCCGCCAGCTTCTTCGAGCCCGGGCCCTGGCAGGGCGTCGATCTGTTCGCTCCGTTCAAGCAGGCCGAGCTCGCAGGCGAAGTGGTGTCGGCGGAGATTGCTGCACTCGACGACGTCGCCGACCTGGCCGACGACGAGCGCGGGCAGGCGCTGCTCCTGTCAAGCCTGTGGGGCAACCGCGCCGATCTGGCGCTCCAGATCACCTCAGGTCGCTATGTCCAGGCCTCCGGTCTGGTGGCCGACGACAGCGAGCGCCTTTGGAAGCTGCTCCTTTCCGCCCCAGGCGGAACGGTGGCCCTGGTCGCTGACAACGCCGGCTCTGAGATGCTCGCGGACCTGGTCCTCATCGACCACCTGCTTGCTTGTGGACTGGCCGGCAAGGTGGTGCTGCATGTGAAGCCGGCGCCGTACTACGTCTCCGACGCCACCCCTGTGGACGTCGCCGACTGCCTGCGAGCGCTCCTGCACGGCAAAGGCGAGGCCCAGGCCATCAGCGAGCGGCTGCACGCGGCCGCAGCGGTCGGCCGACTGCAAGTGCGTGCCGACGCATTCTGGTGCTCGCCGTTCGACTTCACCGTCATGCCGCAGTCACTGCGGGACGAACTCGGATCGGCCGTCACGATCTTCAAGGGCGACCTGAACTACCGCCGGCTGGTCGGCGACCGCTGGTGGGACCCAGCGACCCCCTTCGCTGAGGTGACGAACTACTTCCCCGGCCGTACCGCAGCGCTGCGCACGCTCAAGTCCGATGTGGTCGTTGGGCTGCAGACCCAGCAGGTGGGTGACTTGGACCAAGCCGGAACCAGCTGGCGGACGTCTGGCACGCACGCCCTGATCCAGGTGCACCCGTGATGTGCGTAGGCTCCGGGAATGTCGGTCCCTCGTACTTGTCGGGCCGCTAGGGCTGCGTACTGTCAAATCGACACGTACGGTCGACGGCTGCGTGCGGAACGTCCGGACGGGGTAGTCTGACTGCGCACTTGATCGACACAAAAGAATTCGCCGCCCGGACCTTGGACAAGTCCGGACGGCGCGAATGGATTGGCGCCCCCTGGCAGGGGCCCTCTCCGTGGTCGGACCTAAACCCTAGGAAGGTCGACGTGATGCAGCGTACCCGTACGCGCTCTCTGGCACACATGCGGCACCCCGCCGTGAACGCGATCGTTGGTCGGTCGCTCCGGCGGGGTGCCGTCGTCGTATGCAGGTACACCTCTCCCCCGAAGGGGGTCAGTGTGACTTAGTCGTCTTGGGGGCGCCGGCCTTTGGCGAGGCCAGCAACCCCGGGCCGCTTCCAGTGGTGTCTGCCACCGTCTGCGGTCTTGCGTGATCCGTCCGATTTGGCGATCGGACGAGGGCCCGGAAACGGGTCTCGGCTTGGCGGCCGAGGCCCGCGATGGGCGGCATTTCGGTTCGGACTGAACCAACACCCCCGAGGGGGCGCTTCTGCGTTCCCACACGTAAGAGCGGGAGGCTCTGCCATTTTGCAGCAGGTCAGGACCCCTTTCCAGTCTTCTCCGCCCACGTTTGTTGATCTTGGCGTTCTGAGCGCGGGCCTTGACGCCGATCCCGCAGGACGGGATCCGGGCGCTGCACCCTCCGTTTCCAGGGGATTCGTTGGGGGACCGGTTCACGGACCGGTTGTCGGGCTTGCTGCCCGCCGTCCCGAGACTGTGACGGACATCACCCGTTCGGGTGAGGGTGTTGATGTCGCCGTGGACGCCCCGTCGGGTGTAATCCCGGCTGCTCCGCTCGTTCCCGGTCAGCGGTCTGCAGGGTGGCAGTCCAAGATCCCGATGGGCCTGTCGGCCCGGATGCGTGCGTTGGTGGTCGAGGGCGTGGGAATGGACCGGTACCGGGAGGGCGGGTCCGATGGTGGCTCGGGTGCCGGCCGGGACACCCACCGGGTCATCTCGGCGATCGCGTTCGGGTTCGCGCGGGCCGGGGCCGACCAGCTCGCCCTGCGGGACGTCCTGCTGGCCTCGTCGGCGCCTGGTGGCGCGCTGCTGCGGGACCTGTCCCGGGCGAAGGGCTACGACCACGCCATGCGGTACCTGGACCGGGTGTGGCGGCGTGCTGTTCGTGTGACGGGTGAGTCCGCGCCGATCCGCGAGCGTCGGGACGCGATGGCGGCCCTGGCGGAGCGTCGGATCTCGATCGAGACGTTCCCGTGGGCCGGGCAGGCCGGGCAGACGGACCGGGCGAACCTACTGCACCGGCTGGAGCTGTGCGAGCGGGCCGGCGGGTTCGACCACGAGGTATCGCAGCGTCAGCTGGCGCTGGGCATCGGCGTGGGGGAGTCGACGGTGAAGCGGTCGGACGCCCGTCTGGTGGCTGCTGGGTGGCTGTGGCGGGCCGAGCAGGGGAGTGGTGGGCAGTCCTCGAAGTGGGTTCTGGGACGGCCGCTCAAGGGGGGTGCTGACGTTGTGTCGCCGGTTGACCCCAACCGCCAGGTGGGGCACGAGGCCCCCGGGTACCTGGATGGGGTCAACCAGCGACACACCCCCGCCACGACGCCCGCTGCGCCCGCTGAGCTGGACTTCCGGCTCCTCTCCGACCTGATGGCCCGGGACGCGTTCCGTGCCCGGGGGTTGGGCAAGACCGGCGCCGAGGTAGTGGCGGCTCTCGCGTACCGGGACGGGCAGAGTGCGGTGGAGCTCGCGGCCAGCACCCGGCGGCATCGCGCGACTGTCCACGCCCGCCTGGCCCCGTTGATGGAGCACGGTCTGGTCGTCAAGGTCGGCGAGTTGTACTACCTGGCCGACGGCATCCTGGACATCCCGGTCAAGCGCTCGCAGGGCAGCCGTCTGCCGTCCTGGAGGCCTGCGGACCGCTGGGACGATGTGGCCGCTGACCTGGGCGTCTTCGGCGCTTCCTACCGGCAGTGGTGCCTGTACGCGTTCGACCGGATTGCGGCGGACGAGGTGTACCGCCGAGTTCGCGAGCACGTCCGTCCGGCCCGGCCGGCCACTGAGATCACCGACCAGGACTGGGCGTTCCTGAACGCCTGGACCACAGATCTTGAGAACGCCGACCGGGTGGTGATCGCCTAATGAGTCAGCCCGTCCCCAGCGGCGCCGACCTGGCCCGCACCGCCCTGCGTGCCGCCCGCCGGGCCGCCCGCACCAGCGGCAACACCCCCGCCCAGCGCACCACCCAGCAGACCACGGCCTCGCCGTGGAGAGGCCCGCGCGAACCCGAGCCGATCGCGGAGGTGTTCCTGGCCCTGGTCGGCGCGCACGGCTGGACCCTGGGCACTGCTGGCGGAGGTCTGCGAGACCGCTGGCCCGCCATCGTCGGCCCGGACGCCGCCGCGCACTGGCACCTCGCTGGCTACGACCCCACCACCCGCCGCCTGCGCGTGGTCGCCGACTCCCCGGTCTGGGCCGCCCAGCTCCGCTACCAGACCCGACACATCCTCACCGCCCTCGACCGGCTGCGGCCCGGAACCGTGACCGCCATCGATGTCCGTGTCGGCCCCGCCCCCGCGCCGCAGCCCGACCACGACGTCGACGAGCGGCCCGCTCCCCGCCCCGCACCGACGCCGCCGGCCCGGGCACCGCTCGCCGACCACACCGCTTACCAGGAACTGCGCCGCCGGATGCGCGAGGACGCCGCGGCCCGCCAGGCCGCGTTCGACGAGGCCGCTGTCGAGCGGGAGGCCATCCTGCGCCGGAACTACAACTGGCTACGCGAGCCCGAGGACGCCCACCGGCCCGCGATCGAGACCACCCCGGCCGCCGACACCGACGGCGAGCACGACCGTCGGCAGCGCGAACGTCACCGTGCCGCACTCGCCGTCGCGCGCGCCACCCGGACCGGGGCGATCCCGCTGCGCACCGCTTGCCAGCCGCAGCCGGCTCCCGCCCGCGGTGCCGCGTGACCTCTGTTATCCGAGCCATCACCCCTGATCGAGAGGATCCAGTTGTGACCAGCACCGACATCAACGCGAGGATGGACTCGCTGCAGGTCGCCGCGACCGGCCTGATCACCGACTACTCCGACCTCGCCACCCGTGGCCACCTCGCTGAGCACCCGGACACCGTCGACCACCGGCTCGGCCTGGTCGTGGATACTCGCCGCGGTCCAGGCCGCCGTCGACACCGAGCGGGCCGGCGGCCAGTGGCCCGTCTTCCGGGCCCACCCGGGCGCCGAACACGACCAGCGCACCGCCGAGTTCGCCCACCACCGCTGCGACTGCCAGCACTGCCTCCACGGCGGCGGACCCGGCGACGACGAAGGCCCGATCTGGACGTGACCACCAGCCCGCCGATCACCCCTGCGGCGCGCGGGGAGCAGTACACCGAGGTCCTGGAGACCAGGCCGGAGCCTGGATCACCCCCGCCTGCGCGGGGAGGACGCGCCCTCCAGCGGGAGCTCGCGCAGGATGTCCGGCTGACCCCCGCGCCTGCGGGGAAGGACGTCCTCGCGCTGCGCGGCCTGCGCCTTCTCACCGGCTGACCCCCGCGCCTGCGGGGAGGACCACCCAGCAGCCACCAACCTGGCATCCGACCGCGGCTGACCCCCGCGCCTGCGGGGAGGACAGGACACCTGGGGCCCGGCCACCGGTTGGCACCGGCTGACCCCCGCGCCTGCGGGGAGGACAGGGCGCCGTGCAGCGCTGTTGAGGGGGGCGACGGCTGACCCCCGCGCCTGCGGGGAGGACTGCGGGTTCATGGGGCGGTTGTGGCCGGTGGACGGCTGACCCCCGCGCCTGCGGGGAGGACCCTTCGCGACCTGCACCGTTCTAGCGGCTTTGCCATTTCTTGACCAGCCTGCCGAGCCCGCCACCGGCCTGTTGAGGTGTCAAGGAGCAGCGCTCATCGTGGCAGATGTCGGCGGGGCTGTGCCGTGCTTCGCGGTTGGCCGCGAGGAAGGGGTGGCGGGTTCTCAAGGTCGACGGGGGGCGGGCCTGTTCGGTCGGTGGGCTCGGCCTCGTCGAGCGGGTGCCGCTCGACGAGGCCGGCCCGTCCGTGCTCGGGAGGGTCGGCGGAGTGTTCACCAGGTCGGTGTGCGGCTGGCTCCGCACTTGCGGGGAGGACCCGGTCGCAGACGACGCGCGTCCGGACAGCGCCCGGCTGACCCCCACCTGCACGGGGAGAACGACGGGTCGTCGCTGTACGACGTCTCCTCGACCGGCTGACCCCCGCAGGTGCGGGGAGGACGTCAGACCGTGTGCTTCTCGCTGGTCACGCAGCGGCTGACCCCCGCAGATGCGGGGAGGACCGGGCGACGCGCCGTTCCTGGCGCAGCGAGTCCGGCTGACCCCCGCCTGCGCGGGGAGGACCACGCCAGGAGCTGGAGGAGCGCGAAGACCGGCGGCTGACCCCCGCCTGCGCGGGGAGGACCCTTCGCGACCTGCACTGTTCGGACGGCTTTGCCATTTCTTGACCATCCTGCCGAGCGGCTCATATCGGGCCGGTCTGTTGAGGTGTCAAGGAGCTGCGCCCATCGTGGCAGACGTCGGCGAGACCGTGGTGTGTGCTCGAGGTCGGCCGCGACGAAGGGGGTGACGGGCTGCCGGCTGCCAGTCACGGCAGCCAGCTCGCCCGTACTCGGGAGGGCCGCCCGCAGCTCACCGGGTCGGTGTCCGACTGCCCCCTCGCTCGCGGAGAAGACTAACTGCGGTGGCTGACCCCCGCGGGTGCGGGAAGGACGGCGCGGGCGCTCTCCTGACGGCGGTGGGCGACGGATGCCCCCCGCGCCGGCGGGGAGGACTAGTCATCCTGTGCGAACCCGAGGTCGGGGAACGGCTGACCCCCGCGCCTGCGGGGAGGACTCCCGCAGGCCGCCGATCCGCTCCATGGCACTCGGCTGACCCCCGCCTGCGCGGGGAGAACTTCCGTGCTGACCGGCTGACCTGTGCGTGCCTGCGGTCAGCGGGCGTCGGCCTCGTCGATCAGGTACTGGAGCTCGTCGAAGACCTGGAGGACGACGACGACCAGGACGTGGTCGGCGACCATGAACTCGACCACGACCCCGGGGGCGGCGTAGGCCTTGCGCAGGTGCTCGTCGGGACCGATCGGCGCCGTCGCGGTCTTGTGGTACGGATCGCGGGCGAGAACACTCAGCGCACGCTCCAGGAGGTCACGACGTTCGGCGGGCAGGGCATCGATCGTCGCCTTCGCCTCGACGGTGTACTGCACGCGATACGTCATGCCCGCCACGATAGCCGGACCCACGACCGGACGGGAGCAGCCTGGAGGAAGACCTGCCCGGTGCCCGCCACGGCTGACCCCGCGGACGCGGGGAGGACTGCTGATCGCCACCCAGAGCTGACCGCGTGACCGGCTGACCCTCGCGAGCGCGGGGAGGACGTCGCGCCCTACCCACTGACCAGCCGCGCGGCCGACTGACCCCCGCGGGTGGGGGGAGGACAGCCCGCGGGCTGCGACGGCCAGGGCGACGGACGGCTGACCCCCGCAGGTGCGGGGAAGACTTGGCGCGGGAAGGTCAGCCCTCTGGGCGGAGCGGCTGCCCGGGCCGGCTGACCCCCGCGCCTGCGGGGAGGACCGCCGGCCGTTCGTCCGCTCGAGGGGACCGGGCTTGGGATTCAACGGCTGCCGTAGCGGGATCGGCATGGTGCGCAGGCGTGGGCGGGACGTGGTCCGTAGCGGTTGATGGGTGTTCCGCACCCCGCACATGGTCCCAGTTCCCAGGGTTTGCAGCCCGCCTGAACGGCGGCGGCCTGACGCTGGTCCCAGGTGATGTCGATGGTCGGACACTCACTGGGCGGGCGCATGGCGGCCGGGCGGGGTGGAGGAGCGGTCCGGGTGATGGTGACGGCTGGGCGGATGCTTTCGCCTGAGTCGCGGGGTGGCTGTGGTGTGGAGCGAACATCGGATTCGGTGCGGGTCCTGATGCATTCGGCATCCCGTTGCACGGGAATCCGGATCCGGTTCTTCTTCGGTGCGGGGTCGGGCTGGGCTTCCTGGCCGCCGTTCTCGGTGAAGAGATCGAAGTCCGTGTTCGATATCCAGAACCACAGGGTGCGCTGGCTCTGCTTGGTGGTGAGGGGAACGTAGTCGCCGGCGGCGATGTCGCGGACCAGGTCGTCCAGCTGACGGGCGCGAGGCTCCCAACGGGGGTGCCAGTTGCCGCAACGTCCGCTTCGGCGGACGGGGCATGGAAGCGGGTTGGTGAGGTCGCACTTGTCCAGCTCGAGGCCGCGAACACCTCCGCGCACGAGCATGTCGCGGTCATTGAGAATCGCCTCGGGCGGCAGGTTGTCGGTGCGGCTCCAGTGCACGTGGTCGATCAGCGGCGCTTTGGGGTCAAGGACATGCCAGACCGGTGTGACGCCCTGGTCGCGGGAGGCAAGGTCTCGCCGGCGGACCGCCGGGGCGGTCGAGTAGGAGAGCTGGGGCTCGAAGCCGATCTGCCGCCCGCCCGCTCCGGTGACCAGGACGTCGGTGCGGCGCCGGCCGTCCGCGGCGCGCACCTCCAGCTCGGCGTGGAAGCCGCCGCGTTCGGCCGCCCGCGCGAACCGCTCCTTCAACGCTTTGTGCTGATCGCTTTCGCCGTCGCCGTGGTCCCGCTGGTCGCGGCTGTGGTGGGCGGCGATCCTGAGGCCCCGCTTGGCGTAGAGGTACATCCATTCGATCTGGTCGGGGTTCTGCTTGTAGCAGGTCGGGCAGTAGAGGCCCCGTTCCTCGACAGGCCGCTTATCGGCGAGCAGGAGCTCCCAGAGGCCTTTGTACTGCGGGTACCCGAGGTCGGCGCGGTCAAGGTCGAGTAGTCCGTCGACCAGAACGCAGAAGACGGGGTTTCGCTTGTAGTAGGACTGGTCGGCCTTGCTGTCCATGGAGTTCCTCGTCTCAGCCGTCAACTGCAAACGGAGGGGGGACAATTGTGCCTCGCCGTACTGACAATCCGGTCGTGCTGCTCCAGTATGCAGAGCGGGCGCGCATAGCCTGCGAAATTGCCGAACAAATGAACGAATTCATACTGGGGTGAATGTGCTGCAACCCCGGCGGTCGGGCTGCCTGAACGGCTCGGCCCGAGCCGCTTCGCAGGCGCCACCTGGAGGTGTTCCGTCCTGAGCTCGCTTGGTGGACAGAGCTTGGCATCCCCGCAGGCACGGGGAGCCCCGGTCGCGCACGGGACGACGGGCGGCGGACCCCCGCGCAGGCGGCGGTCGGAGGCCCGCCGCCCTCAAGCCGTCGGCAGTCTCCTTCGGCAGGATGACCAGAAAAGATCGAACGCACGCGGATCACAACGGCGGTTACACTACGGCGCCAGACAGACGCATTTGGCTACTGGTCGGCTTGATCGGTGGCCACCTGATCAGGGGCGGGGCGAAGTATGGGCAAGCGAGCACGTCGACGTCGCCGGGAAGCCGCGGCCAAGCCCGCCGCGGCTGCGAAGCCGACGATCCTGCAGTTCCCCCACGGCGAGGATCCGGTTCTGCATGTCGAGATCGCGCCCGACACCACACCCGAGGACCTGGCCCTGGTCCACCGCTACTGGGACCTCACCACCTACGGCTGGCGATACAAGGTCCGCGAGCTGGGCTCGACCCTGACCGTGCTGAACACAGTCACCGCCCGTTCCCGTGCCTTCCTGCTCAGCGTCGAGTGCTCGCTGTGCGGCGAGCCCGTCGGAATCGCCAACCGGTCGGCCGGCACCGTTCTCGCCGGCCCCGCTCTGTCCGAACCCCGTGCCACCGGCCTCTGCCCGGACTGCCAGGACCACCACACGGCCGCGAAGGAACAGCAGCAGCGCCTGGCAGCAGAACACGCAGTGCTGGAGAAGCAAAAGGCGCAGGAGGCCGAGAAGGAGCTGCGCGCGAGGGTCACTGCGTGGACGACGCGGGAGCGAGAGGTGCCCTGCGATTCCCGGACCGTCAACGGCAACGCGGAGCTGATCCTGCTGTTGGCCTTGGCGGAGCGGGCCCGGGCCGGCCGGTCGAAGCCGCTGCCCGCACTGTCGTCCCTGGAGAACGGGTGGACTGGTGACCTGGAGCGTGATGCGAAGGCCCTGTCGAGCCTTCGAGAACAGGGGCTGCTGGTGGTCGACTCACAGTCCCCTTTGTCCGCGTTCCAGCTGGGGGACAGCGGTGGCCTGATGTACGTGCCCGCCGAGGTGCTGTGGAACCTCAAGCTCGATCCGGACGCCACGATCGACCTGGTTGCGAACACGTGTGTCCGGCGGGCCACCGCGACCGGCCAGCAGTCGGCGACTGAGATCGCCGCGCTTGCCCGACTCGTCACGACCCTCGAGGCCACCCACGTCATCGACTACCTGAACTCCCTGCTGACGAAGAAGTACGGCTATCCTCCGGCACCGGAAGCCCGCGAGGTGGAGCTCTTCGACACGATCGTCGACGGGATCACTGGCGGATATACCGCAGGCCAGATGATCGCGATCGTCTGGCGCGCCGCGGACTCGGCCGCGGGATGGAAGGAGCGCAACGCACGGATGGGGCCGGCAGAGGCCTCGTCGGCGACGGTGACCATGGTCCGCAAGAAGCTGGACGACGCCCGTGAGCGCCGACAGCCCGTCCCGGAGTACGAACCGCCGCGCTGGATGGCTGTGCCGGCGGCCCTCGGTGCGGCCCGCCAGGTGCTGGAGGCGGTGGAAGGACCCCGTCGACGGGATCGGATCATGGCGTGCGGCCAATGCGACGTCAACGGCTTCTTCTCGCAAGAGGTCGACGGCCGCGAGGTCGCAAGTCGCTGCCTCCACATTCCCACCGCCCGTCGTTCCGACGACGACCACCTTCCCGCCGACCTCGGCTGAGAACGACGAGCTGCGCACCGCCTCCGCAGGTACGGGCTGCTGCCCAGTCACTGTGAGACCTAAACGGGTCCTGGCCCGACGCCCGCGCGAGCGGGCCGGGCGCCGTACCGCTGCGCACGGACCGCTCGCTGCAGCCCGGCCCACCGAGCGGGTACTCAAACGCCACCGTCCCGCCCCGGCACCGTCCCTCAGACCGAGCGGCGAGCCCCGGGTCGGCCGCGCCCTCGCCGGACCGGGCTGGAGGGTCGCGGCACGATGACGGGGATCCCGTCCCGCTCGGCGGCCCGGCGGCGCGCCGCACCCGCGCAGAAGACGCAGGCCCCGTCGGCGGTCGGGTCGGTCGGCGCGCCGGGGTGGATCTCGCACCCGGAGGTGTTCCGCGGACGGGACAGCTCCCGGGCAATGCAGAATGCCTCGTGCAGGGCGTCGGCGACCTCGGCGAACTCGGCATCGACAGAGCGCAGCGACAGCGAGTAGGAGAGGTCGTTGACGGTGTTCATCTGTTCGCGGAGGCGGGTGAGGTCGTAGGGGCCGTCGGGCACGGGGTAGCCGAGGCCGGTGGTGCGTGCCGGCGGGGGAATGCTGGCCGGGTGGGTGCCGCGGCGCCGGGCGCTGTTGCACAGCAGGCACCGGGTCCAGCCCTGAGGCGCTTCGGGGTCGACGGCCCCGTCGGGGTGTACGGGGCAGCCGGTGCGGCTGCGGGGCGGGGCGAGGTTGCTGGCGACGCGGAACGCGGCGTACAGGTCGTCGGTGACGGCCTCGTACTCGGCCGGGTAGGCGTCCACCCACAGGCCCCGTACGGCGTCGCCGATGGACGCGAGCTTCGACCTGAGCTCGTTGAGCAGGAACGGCCGCCCCGTGGGGACGGAGTAGGTCTGGGACCGCTGAGTCTCGCTCATCGGACAAGAGTGGCACGCGGCTTGGGCCGTTCCAAACCTGGAGCATGACGATTCGGATACCGTGCCGTCATCCGGTACGCGGCGGGTGAGGGGCTGGGAGCAGCGGTGAGCGAGCGTCAGGGAACCGACAAGGCAGTGGCAGGGCTACCGACGCAACGAGGATTCGCAGGGAACCCCTTCGAACTGCTCGACGAACGCCGGTTCCCCTCCCCGTGGCCGCACCTCGACGCCGTCCTGCAACTCGGCCCCGGCCGGATGGTGGGCATCGGCGCCCACCGCGGGCACCGGGAAGCAACAGCAGGTCTCGAGATCGCGCTGCAGACCGCCAGCAGCGGACACAGCACCCTGCTCTTCGCCCCCGACCTGCCCGCCCGCAACGCCGTCCCGAACCTGCGCATCGAACGGCCAGCGCAGCTGACACCCGAGCGGATCCGCGAGATCGTCAACACCCGCATCGCTCTTCGGCAGCTCCCGGACGTCGTGGTCGTCGACCACTTCGCCCTCCTGCGTCCGGACCCGCCGGTGTACGAGCCGACCAGTTACGACCCGTGGGACGATCCCGCGGAGGACGAGCGCGACCCGGCCGTTCAGGAGGCCGACGAGATCGGCCGCCAGCTGAAGCTCCTAGCGACCCGCCACGATCTGGCGGTCGTCGTCATGGCCCACATCACGCGCCCCTTCAGCAAGACCGAGGCGCTGACCGTCGACCGCCTCGGCCTGGCCGCCTCCCTGGAGTATGACGCCGATGCCTTGCTCCTTCTCCGCCGGGCGGACGACCGGCGGGTCGATGTCCACGTGGCCAAGAACCGAACCGGACCCGCACCTCACGAGTTCACAGCGGACTGGTGAACGGACCACTTTCGCGTCGAAGGAGGAGGAACAGCCATGCACAGCAAGCAGCGGTGCGACGAGTGCGGCTCGACAGGAACAGCCAGACGTCGGCACCAGGACCTCGACCTGATCGCCTGTGACGACTGCTGGCCCCCCGAGAGGCTCACCTCGCCAGAACCCGGATGGCGCCGAGAAGACGACTACGGGTACGGATTGGAGTACGCACCGACCGAGTACGGCGACTCCTACACCCACGATCCGGTCGACGATCCCACCGGCGATCCGTTGGAAGAGGCGTTCGAGCAAGCCTGGAGAGAAGGCCACATACCAAGGGATAGTTCAGCTGCTCACGCTTGGAAGGAGCGGCGTCAGCAGAGAAGACTGGCGAGCAGCGATTCCGAGCACAGGCCGTAGCACCCATGCCGGTGACGCATGGCTGTCGCGTCCAGGCGTCGATCCAACGGCTATGCCCCCGCCCTACTGGTCCTGGCAGGGCAAGCACGGACACGACGCAACCGTGTGAACGCCCCTGCAACCGGCAGCCCGTCGGAGATCACCGATGGTCTGCGCCCGGCCGAAAGGAACGGAACACCGGCCATGAACGCGGACAGCATAGCGAGCAACAGGGTTGACAGGAGCACCATCCACGGAGACGTCTACCAAGCAGAGCACCTGACGATCAACGGACATCCGGTTCCGTCCGGCACGGCCGACGGGGACCGCCTTACACCGGGGGCCTGGCGGTGGTGGCCCACCGTGGCGGAGTTCGACGCGCTGGCCGCAGGCGTGCGCCCCAGCTGGGAGGACGGCTCCGACGCCCTTCCCGCCTACGTGAGGCGCGACCGCGAGCAGCAGCTCACCGATCGGCTGGTGCAAGCCGGCGCCCGGGGCGGCATGGTGCTGGTCGCTGGTGACACCGCGTGCGGAAAGTCCCGCCTCGCTCTGGAGACCGCCCGTCGCGTATTGCCCGAGCACCGCGTGTGCCAGGTTCCCCGGGGCGGTCTGCGAAGGGCGATCATCGCCGTGATGCACTGCCCTAAGCCCCTTCTGTGGCTGGACGGCCTCGAAGACCACGACCGCCTGCAGGGTCTCGACCTCGCTGAACTGCGGAGCCACCGCATCCCGGTCCTCGCCACCGTCCACGTCCAGCACCTGGCACCGCTGACCGCTTCCCACAGCACAAGCGGTGAGAACACCGACACGGTGCTCTCCACTGCGGTCATGAAGCAGGCCTCGGTCGTCTTCCTCGACCGGGCCTGGAGCCCAGCCGAAATGCGGCACGCCCGGACCTCCCCCGATCCGCGCGTCCGGTCCGCGGCCGACCAGTGCACCCACTGGGGGGTCAGCGAATTCCTTGCGGCAGGCCCCGAACTATGGACGATGTTGCAGGTGGCCCGGCGGATCGGCGGCAACCCCAGAGGAGCCGCCATCGTCCGCAGCGCCGTTGATCTGTTCCGCACCGGACTACGAGGCCCGCTGCCTCAGGACCTCCTCACCCGGACACACCACTACTACCTCGCCGGCGCCAGTGGCGACCAGCTGCGCCCCGAACCGCTGGAGGAGGCCTTCGCCTGGGCCGACGGCAACCGGGTCGGGATGACGAGCCTGCTTCAGCCCGTCACGGGCGGGGCGCGGCTTCCCTTCGCCGGCCTTCTCGACGATGTCCCGGACCACCTATCGCAACCCGTCCACCCGCTGGTGTGGTTTGAAGCAATCGGCTGTGCTGGGACCGCGAGAACAGCCTGGACCGTGGCATCCAACGCGCAACGTGAACAGCCGTTGATCGCCACCTGGCTGTGGCGAATCCTGCGCGAGGCCGGTCTCGCCTCCGCGCTGTGGCACCAGGCCGCGGCCCTGATCCAGGACAGCCGCAGTGAGGAGGCACTGCAGTTCCTAAGCGAACACACGGACCCCACGGACGCCTTCGCGCGACGAATCGCCGCCGTGGCACTTAGCGAACTTGATCGCCTCGACGAGGCGGAAAGGGCATGTCATGAAGCTCACGCGCGCGGCGACGTAGACAGCCTCGCCCACCTGGCAGAAATTCTGGCCCGGCGCGGACACCTTGACGACGCCGAACGCGCCTACCGGCGCGCAGCCCGAGCCGGAGCCCGCAACGCCTGGTTCAACCTGGGTGTCCTGCTCGCCGACCGTGGCGAGACCCGGCAGGCCATCCACGCCTACCAACAGGCCGCCTCCGCCGGTGACCGGGACGCCCTTGCAAACCGTGGCCGGCTCCTCGCCGACATCGGGAAGACCCGCGCCGCAGAACGGGCGTTCCGCAAGGCTAGCGACCTCGGCGACCACGAGGCGCTACTGGACCTCGCCAACCTCCTTAAACGCGAGCGCCGCACAAATGAAGCCACGCAGCTCTACCAGCAGCTTATCGAGCACGGCGACGCCCGAGCCTGGATCAACCTTGGCAACCTCTACGCTGACAACGACCGGCCAGTCCAGGCCGAGCATGCCTACCGGCAAGCCCTTGAAGCAGGTCATCCCAGCGCGCACTACTACCTGGGACGCCACCTGGCGGCCGAGCAGCGCTGGCACGACGCCGCACCACATCTGCGTCACGCCACAGACATGGGTACGACTGACGCGGGCCTCTACCTCGGCCTCGCACTCAAGGAACTGGGCAACATCCAAGAGGCCAAGACCGTGTTTAGCGCCGCCGCGCGCGCCGGCCTGCCACTCGCCGCTGTCGCCTTCGCCGCGACCGCCGACGAAACCGACGCGGACGAGCGCCGCGCACTGCTCCACCAGGCGGCCGACAGCGGAGACCCTGACGCCATGCTCCTGGTGATGGTCGACCTCGAACACGACGGAGACCTCCGGCGGGCCGAAGCTCTCCGTCGTCGCCTGGCCGACTGTGGCGACCCGGTGACTGCCGCATTCCTCGCCGCCTACAGCCCTACCCCGCGTGCCGCAGCGTGCTAACACGATGCCAGTCAGCATGCCCACCCACGTCCGATGCCCAGTGGAGCAGGAGCATCGGCTGACCCCCGTGTCTGCGGGGAGGACCGTGCGGCCTGCACCTGCGCGTCCGCCGCCGGCTGACCCCGGCGGGTACGGGAAGGGACTGGGTCGCCAAGGACGAGGACGAACTCGACCGCTACAAGGGCGCCATCGACAACCCCGAGAACCACGCCCAGTACCTGGAGGTCGACACGCCGGATCCGGCGACTGTCGGCTACTGGTAGTACCTGCTCGCCAAACATCATGTGAAGAGCAACGTGCGGGTCGTCACGATGCCCGCGCCCGAGCCCGAGGAGGGCTAGCGGCCCGGGCAGAACTACCAGCTCAGCGCCAGGTCACCTCAACATGGGCAGCCAAAAACTGCAGTCCCCAGATCACCGCGCTCGCACCGACGGTGGAGCTCACCCCGATCAGCACCTGCTCGCCCACCCGGCCGCGCAAGCACCCCCATGACCCGGACCGCCCGGCCGCCTCTTCCCGAATCGGCCGTGTACGGCGCTCCGTGCCATCCCACCCGACCGCGCCGTTCGCCTGACCGCGCGGCTCCAACTCGTTCACGCTCTACTCCGTTCGCTCTCCATCAACATCACCGACCGACACCAAGGCGGGAGCCGACGACGGCTGCCACACAGGTGTCACGGATCCACCTTCGGCCGTTCCGCGAGCCGCACGGTAGACGGTCAGGCACACCGGTCAAGTCCCTGAACCGGGTACCCGCTGTTCCCGCCGTTTTGCATTCCCTGTCGGAAGCACTCCCCGCGACGGCTTGGCCCCGTCGCCTACGCTTCCGTCAGACACTGATGTTGCGCCAGCCGCAACAGTTGCCAATCGACAGCAACAGCAAAGACACCTGATGGGGAAGTAGAGTGCTGGAGAAACGAGCCGAGCAGCTACCTGAACTCGACGAGCCAGCAGTCGAAGAGTTCACGGACTTCCTTAACCAGGTCTTCGCCACCCTGGCCACGTCCCTCACCCGATACGCCGCCCGTGTCAAGCGGGACAAGGGCTCGGTCTCCCGGTACCTCAACGGCCGGCGCATCGCACCCGAAGACTTCGTCGACGAACTTCTGAGTCAGGTGGCTGAGCTCACCGGCAACCCGGTCACCGACGAGGTCCGCCTCCGGGCGCACCAACTCCGGCTGGAGGCGTTGCGCGTCCGCAACCCCTCTCAACACGAGCTCGAACATCTTCGTGAGAGCCTTGGTGCAGCCGAACGCGAACTCCATCTCGCCAGTGTCCGCGAACGGGCCTTGCTCAAGGCCGTCGTGGCGGCTGAGGGACGAGCCAACCAGGCCGAGCAACGGTACCGCCAGCTGGAAAGCGACTGGGCCACCATCCGCTATTCGTCGGGCTCGACGGAACTCGACGTCTATACCCAGCCTGAAGGGGCCGAAGAGCTTCAGGGCGAGATCCGCAGCCTCAAGGCCGAGCTCGAAGCACTACGAATCGAGCTGTCGCGCGCTCAGGCCATGAAGCACGAGGCAGAAGAACAGTGCGTCCAGTTGGAGGGCCGCCTGCTTGCAGCCGAGGCCACCTTGCAGACCGAGCGTGCCCGCACCCACGAGCAGAACACGGGCGCCCCGGAAGAGCCAGCGCAGCCGGGGAGCCCCCGCATGGACGCCGAGTCGGAGCCGTACATCCGTCTCGCGACCCTCCGCACCTTCCACCGGATCGTGGCGGACCTCAACGCTGCCCGCAGCCTGGCGGGCACGCTGCAGGCCGTGGTCGAGGGCGCGGTGCACGGACTCGGTTTTGACACCGCCACGGTCAGCCTGGTGCGGCCGGACGGCGACCTCGTGGTGGCGGCCGTCTGGGAGCTGGAGGAGAGCACCATGTTCGGCCCCTCCGTCCTGCTCGGCCAGGTCGGCTCCCGCGAGTCCTGGGACCGGCTGCTCGGCGTGAGCGACCACTGGGGCACCCTGCGCTTCCTCCCTCACGACCGGGAACCGGCGATCACCGCTGAACTCCCGATCCACAGGGCCTTCGGCCCGCTGCCCCTCCACACCAACGACTGGCACCCACAAGACTTCCTCTGTGCCCCGCTGTACAGCGCCGGCGGCGACCTGCTCGGCGTGCTCTCGCCGTATCGCCCGCGCAGCGGCAAACGGCCCGGCGCCTGGACCCGCGAGGCCCTGGAGATGTTCTCCCTCCAAGCCGCCGTCGCGATCGGCAACTCCCGGTTGCTCGCCGAGATGCAACGCGCGCTCGCCCGCCTGGAGAAGGAGCAGCAGGCGCTGCGCGCCAGCGAGGAGAGCTTCCGCCAGACCTTCGAGCACGCCCCCAGCGGGATAGCCGTCACCGAACTGCACGGCGCCGATCGCGGCCAGCTGACCCGGGTCAACGACGCGCTCTGTCGCCTGCTCGGCCGCCCCCGGGCGGTGCTGCGCCAGCAGAGCTTCGCCGACCTCGTCCACCCCGACGACCAGGCGTTGCTGGAACGTGCCAACACCGAGGGCGGCTCCGTACAATTGCGGCTCGCTCTCCGGGACCGTGGCCACCAGCTGGTCTACCTACGCAACTCCATCCTTGCTGACCCCGATGGAACGATGTTCTGTATCACCACGGTCGACCCTGTCAACACCGCATGAATCCGCAGCACACCATCCCGAACCACATCCGACGCCCCTCATCATGCACGCCAGAGGGGCCATCACCTGCGTGGCGGGCCCCTCGCAGCCGTCCTCGCCGCTGCAGCACATGGCCAGCATCCACTACCACCGTCGTGGCGATGGCGGCATCTCACAGCGCCGCCCCTGGAAGCCCGCGAAGAAGAACGGGAAGAAGTGGTGAGATGACGTACGACAGGGAACCGGTGCAATCGGTTGCCTTCCCGTGCCGACCCCCGCCTGCGCGGGGAGAACGTGGCTGTGCGAGTCGGCTGGAATGGATGACCCGGCTGACCCCCGCCTGCGCGGGGAGGACACCCACTCCTGCAGGAACAAGCTCTTGCCGGCTGGCTGACCCCCGCCTGCGCGGGGAGAACGACCAGATCATGCCGATCTCGTCGAGCTCCGTCGGCTGACCCCCGCCTGCGCGGGGAAGATGGGCTGTAGCCGCGGGCGCCGCGCTCGCCGTCCGGCTGACTCCCGCCTGCGCGGGGAGGGCATCTCCTCTGGCGACGTGGTCGCGGCCGCGATGATCGACCGCCTGTCCACCACGCCGAGGTCCTCACTCTGACCGGTGGTTCCTACCGCACCCGCCAGCGGCGCGAGCTCCTGGCGAAGGACCGGGCTGGACGGGACTGACGCTAGTCGATGCTGAAATCCTCGGCGACGATCTCCACCTCGCTCGGACCGGTGATGGTCAGCCACTTCAGCACGGAGCGGTTGTTGTGATGGCGCAGAAGGTGGTGGGCCTCGACCGGCCATGGGCCGTCCTGAGGCAGTTCCCGCACGGCGACCTGGTCCACGAAATCGCTATCCGGGCTTCCGAAGTCGGTCCTGGCATGCACGATTCGAGCAAGGCGGAGGGTCACGCTGGCGTCCTCCGAACTCAGCACGACAACAGCCTCGTTGGGCTGCAGATCGGTGCGCAGGACAATCGCCGTCAACCAGTGGCCGCGCAAGTGCTCAAGACTCACGGCCGCACACTACCCCGGGAGAGTCCCAACACAACCACCCCACGAGACCGCCTGCGCGGGGAAGACCTCACCTCGGTCGCCACCGACGCGGCCGCCGCCGGCTGACCCCCGCGCCTGCGGGGAGGACATGGACCGCGCGCAGAAGCAGGCCTACCTCTACGGCTGACCCCCGCGGGTGCGGGGAGGACCTTCTCGACCTGCATCCTTCCGGCGGCTTTGCTGTTCCTTGACTGACCCGTCAAGACCTTCCGGCGGGCCTGGCCTGGTGTGGTGTCAAGGAACTCCGCTCATCGTCGCAGATGCCGACGTTGCGGCCCTCATGAGCCAGGACCTCGTGTAGTGGCCACACATCACATGTCGTAAAGCTCACCTTCCTCACCCTGGACCCGGGCATTCAGCGTCTTCGCCAGCCGGCACATGACCGTGACCATCTCATCCGTCGGGTTCTTGGCCTTGATCCGCCCAGCCAGCCACCACAACGGGTGGCCAGACGACTCCCCGCTCTCCCGCAGGACGAACTCGGCGACCCCCTCCGAGCTGCCTACAGGAAGCGGGACCACCACGAGGCCTGGCTCTGCGGCTACCGCCGCTCCCCACTCCGCCGCACTGATTTCCTCACCCGCTTCGTCCCACCAATACTCACGCCGCGTGATGTGCAGGTCGTAGCCCATGGCCGCCCAGCGTAGACGGACACGCAGCACCGCGGCTCCACGTCGAACCAGGTTCCGGATTCGCTGGCCACCGACTTACCCCCGCGCCTGCGGGGAGGACGAGACGTGGATGCCGGCGTTGGTGCCGTCCAGCGGCTGACCCCCGCGCCTGCGGGGAGGACGAGCGGTGAGCGGGGATCATCGAGCGGGTCAGCGGCTGACCCCCGCGCCTACGGGGAGGACTCGAAGGGCTCGCGGCTGGCAGCAAGGGCCCGCGGCTGACCCCCGCGCCTGCGGGGAGGACGAGGAGGAACTGGAGGACCTGGCGACGGAGTACGGCTGACCCCCGCGCTTGCGGGGAGGACCGTCCCCCGGCCGTGCTGCTTCTCGACCAGACCGGCTGACCCCCACGCCTGTGGGGAGGACAACTGATCGAGCCGGGTCTCGTGCTGCTCGACCGGCTGACCCCCGCGCCTGCGGGGAGGACCTCTGCGCGAACCCGCGCCTGCGCAACGGGACGGCTGACCCCCACGCCTGCGGGGAGGACTTTGCAACCTGCCCCGTTTCGCCGGCTTTGCCATTTCTTGACCGGCCTGCCAGGGAGGGGCATCCGGGCTGGCCTGTTGAGGTGTCAAGGAGCAGCGCTCATCGTGGCAGACGTTGGTGGGGCCGTGCTGCGGTTTCGTGGTCGGCGATGTGGAGGGGGTGGTCGTCAAGGAGCGGTGTTCATTGTGGCGGACGGGGTTGGTCTGTCGGGTTTGCGGGGCGTCACTGTTTGGTGTGTGGCCGGGTGAGCTCGGATGCGATCTTGGTCTGCATCTGGCCGAGGAGGTGGAGGGCCCGTGCTCGTGTCGGTGCGGTGCGTGCTGTGCCTGTCCAGTAGGAGTCGGTGAGGTCCTCGGTCGCGGTCAGGATGCGGTTGTCGTCCTGGGTGGCGAGCACGAGGACGAAGCGCGCGTAGTCGCCGATATCGGTGCCTGGGGGGTGTTCGCGGGTGAGGGGCTGCAGGCGCGGGGTGAGGGCGGGCAGGGTGCGGTCGGTGGGGAAGACGACGGCGAGGCTGGCGAGGGCCAGGCGGACCGCGGGGCATTCGGCCGACCAACGGGTCAGCAGATCCGGGGTGTGTCCCTGGACCGCGTTGCGGGCCCGGGTTTCGCTGTCGGGGTCGGCGTGTTGAGGGACGGCCGGCCAGGTCTCGGCGAGGTGGCGTTCGGCGACGGTCGCGGTCTTCAACAGCAGGCTGACGGCTTCGAACCGGTGCCGGGCGGGGATCCGGTCGTCGACGGCGAGGACCGCGAGCAGGGCGAGGCCGTCCGCGGTGTCGGGCCGGCAGGTGTCCTGGTGGAGGATCTCGTTGTAGAAGTCACCGAGGAACCTCCGGTCGTCCCAACAGGGATCGGCCTCGGCATCGAACAGCATCACCGCCTGGGGCGGCCTGCGGCCCGGCGGCAGGCGATCGGCGATGACATCCCGGAACAGTCGCCGAACGGGAGGCCCGGAAGCAGTCACGTCATGCCGGGGCCGCTCGGGGTCGACGTGTGCATTCATGGTCGACGCAGCCTACGCCTGGTGGACCCCGGCTACCCCCGCGCTCGCAGGGAAGACCGGGCGGCAGCGGCGCGAGGTCCTGGGACACCCTTCCGTCCCGGCTGTGATTCACGTCACTGCCGGCGGCTCGGTGCAGCACCCGGCCCCGTTCCGCCGTCATGGGGGCAGTGATCGGGACGGGACGAGGAGAGGAGGTCGGCGGGTGAGGTTTCGCAGGAGCGGTCCGGGCAACGGATTCACGGAGTTCGTCGCACAGCGGTCGGGAGCGTTGTTCCGCACCGCGTATGCGCTGACCGGTGACGTGCACGTGGCCGAGGATCTGGTGCAGGAGACGCTGGAGCGGGCGTGCCGACAGTGGCGGAAGGTCGCGGTGGCGGACTCGCCGGAGGCGTACGTGCGCAAAGTGCTGGTCAACCTGGCCAACGACCGCTGGCGGCGGCTGTCGCGCCGGGGCGAGCGCCCCGGGCTGTCGGGGGTGCCCGAGACGGCCGACCCCCGGGACCGGTTCGGGCAGGTGGATCTGCGCGCGGAACTGATCGAGGCACTGCTCGGGCTGCCGATGGGCATGCGCAGCGTGGTGGTCCTGTACTACCTGCACGATCTGGACGCCCGGCAGGTCGCCGACGTCCTGGACATCTCTTCGAGTGCGGTGAGGTCCCAGCTCGCCCGTGGCCTGGCCAAGCTGCGCGATTCCGTATCGGGCGCCCAGGCGCCGCACACGCCGTCGGCCGCTTTCGGAGGTACGAAGTGAGGAACACGTCGTCCGGACCGGCCCCGTTCGAGCCGGGCCTCGAAGCCGAGCTGCGTGCCGCGGTGGCCTCCTTCGCCGACGGGCCGACGGCGCCGGTCGTCGACGCGGCCGCGATCGAGCGAGCCGTCAGCCGCAGCCGCACCCGCCGGGCGCTCCTCGGCACCGCTGCGGCGTGCTGCGTGCTGGCGTGCGCCACGGTGGGGTTCTTTGTGCTGAAGCCCGTGTCGCCCGCGCCCGGCGCCTCCCCGTCCCTGTCCCCACCGGCGAACGGGGTGTGCACCCCGCTCGCCACCGGCACCCCCAAGAGCGGAAGCGCCGATGCGACTCCGACACAGGAGCAGGAGCAGACCGCGGGAGCGGGCATCGCGCTGCCGGACCTGGCCGGCATGCCGGTCGAACAGGCCGGAAGCCTGCTGCGCGGACTCGGACTGAGCTGCACGATCATGCGTCACACGGACTGGAACGTTCCCGCCGGGCAGGTGATCAGCAGTCAGCCCCGGGGCGGCGCAGAACCGGTGGCACCGGGCTCGTCCGTCCTCCTGCTGGTCTCGACGGGCAAACCCGGCGGAACCTGAGCGACCGGGCCCTTCGGCCCGCGCACCGGCCGAGTGACCCAGGGGCCGGGACCAGGCGGACTTCGGCACGCTGTCACACACGGAAACGATCTCCACCAGTCTGGGAAGCGACCTTCACCAGGGTGTAGTCGGTCCAGGTCATCCCCACTCGTGAACAGCCCTTGTAGATGTCCGCGCTGGTCGGCTGACCCCCGCGCTCGCGGGGAGGACGACCTCGTCGGAGTCGTCCCTGTTGGCTCCTGCTTCCCCGCGCGAGGTCGGGGAAGCAGGAGCCGGTTGCCACTCAGGGCCTTCGTCGGGTTAGTCTCCGATGAAGGCCACGACCGATCCCGGTCGTTCTGTGCACCGCTCAAGGAGACGCGCCAGTTCCTCGCAGAACATGCGCTCGCTCCAGGCTTCCGCCCCGAGTCGGGTCACTTCTGACAGGGCGATGGTCGCCTGCCCGCTGTCCAGGATGGTGTCCCCGTAAGGGTCCACCGCGGACAGAACCGGGTAGCTCTCGGCGTCGAGTGTGGGGAGCAGGTCCGCGAGGAGGTCGTCCTCATCGGTCACCGCTCCCAGCAGCGTCCGCCGGGACGCGTGCCAGTCGGGCAGGTCAGGGACACGCGAGTGCCACTCGACGTCCACACCCATGGAATTCCTCCTTCGGTCCATGATCAGCGCATGGGGTAGGCGGTGACTACCCGGCCGTCCTCGCCGACGACCACCTTGACACGGGTTTCACCACGGGTGCCCACCGTACGGTTGAAGGGGTGAATATGAATATGGCCGGGCCTTCCCCCCGTGTTCGGCTGGGCCTTCGACTTCTTGATCGTCTGCCGAATCAGCCGCTTCACCTTGCGCGGGTTCTGCGATTCGAACTTGGACTTGCCCCTGAAGGTGGTCCTGGAGACGTGCCGCGGGTAGATGTGCATGTCGTACACATGCTTGGTGATGGCCGCAGTCGAGCAGTTGTGAACGACCACGTCGTCGTCGGCCGCGAGCACCGTGTAGGTGTGCCGGTTGCCGACGTTCAGGTTGAAGACGAGTTGGTCCGATACCTCGCCGAGGTCGTCGACCTCGGTCACGACCGGGGTACTGCCGTCCGGAGACCACAGGCGATCGCCGGGGCGTACATCGACCGCGTCGACCCAACCTCGGTCGGTCACCCACATGGGGTGTCCGGCAGTAGCCCGGAGCGGGGCTTCGTCGGAACCGGAGCCAGTGAAGATGTCGACCAGGTGCTTTGACCCGTAACCGACGATGGCGTCGAGAACGGGCTCGGCCAGGGTCTCCCCCGTCTCCGGGTCAGTCGCGGCCACCAGATCACCTGGCCGGATCTCGCTGATCGCCCGGTACTGGCCGTCAGCCATCAGGACCAGAGTGTCCGGCGCGAAGGAGTTAGGGCAGGCGCTGGGGGTGCGCCGAACGGCCGTGCGCGCGACCGCCGCCACCTTGCCGACCCGGGCGGCGGCGCGGGTCGACTTGACTGCAACCGCTGCCGCCTTGACGACGGGCCCCGCGCCGACGGTCTGTGCAACAGCCGTCACTGCCATCTCGGCGGCCTTCTCCCAGTTGCCGACGGCGGCGTAGGACACCGAGGAGACGGCGGCCGCGACGGCGCCGATGGGGCCGGGGATGTACGACGCCACTTCGGCGACCTTGGCGACGACTTCGACGGTCTTCTTGAGCCACTTGGGCATTCCCCAGTTGCCGTCGAGGTCGGTGCAGTTGACGGGGTCGCCGGTGCAGTAGTCGTACGGGCCGGCGTTGCCGCCGGGGATCGGGTCGATCTGCAGGAAGCGGCCCAGGGCGGGGCTGTAGAGGCGGGCGCCCATGATGATGTCGCCGTCCTGGGCTTCGGCGGAGCGCTGCTTGCCACCGAGCCAGCCGTAGCGAACATTCGCCTGGCCGTCCTGGGGGATGCCGAACTCGTCGAAGTCCAGCACGACCGGCTTGGTCAGCGCGGTGTCGGTCGTGATGACCACCGAGCCGAACAGGTTGGTGAGCTGGAGCTGGACGTCACCGGTCCTGCTGGTAGTGGCCACCAGGTCGGCGTCCGGGCCCGAGACGTTTCGGGTCAGGGTGCCCTGGGTGGTGTCCTCGACGGTCCAGCGGACCTTGTCACCGTCGTCGCCGTAGTGGTTCAGCTTGGAGGTGGCGTTGGCCCAGGAGCCGTCGGCCTGCTTCTTGCTGGTGGTGAACGCGGTCAGGCGGTGGGCGGCGTCGAGGGCCCACTCCTGCTTGGTGTCTCCCTTCTCCTGGGCGGCGACGCGGTCGTTCGCCCAGTAGGTGTTGGTCGTGCCGGTCGCGGTGGTCACCGTGCGCCCGAAGGCGTCGTAGGAGAAGCCCGCGTCGGTGAGCCGGTCGGCGCTGTCGTAAGTGTGGTTCTCCGCCGTGGCTCCGGCCGTGCTGCACTCGCCCGACGCGCCCTTGGGGGAGGTCTGCTTGGACAGGCGGTTGGAGTGGTTGTCGAAGGCGTACTGGCGGGTGACGCAGCCAGTGGTGACCGTGGACTGCTCGGCCTTCACCAGCCGGCCGAGCCGGTCGTACTGGTAGGAGCGGGTGGCGGTGGAACTGGTGTCCTTCGCCACCTGGCCCTGAGTGGAGATGTCAGCGGTCTGCGCCCAGATCACCTTGTTGTCGGAGGTGCGGGTGTAGGTGCGGCTGGTGGCCTCACCGACGGCATTGGTGGTGTCCTTGCGGACGATCCCGCCCGGGTAGGTCTGCTCGACCAGCTGGCCGTCCGGACCGTACTTCGCCGTGAACTCACCGGCGACGCTGTCGTTGACGGAGGTGACCAGCCCGCGCGGCTCCTTCGCACGGTCGTAGGTGTAGGTGGTGAACCCGGTCGGGTCCGTGACCTTCACGGGCTTGCCGAACTTGTCGAACTCCGAGGTGGTGGTACCGCCGTCGGCATCCGTGTAGGAGATCAGCCGGCCGAGCTGGTCGATCACCCGGGTCAGCGCCTTGCCGCCGGCGGTCGTCCTGACGCTGTCGCCGGTGGCCGGGTCGTACTCGGTGGTGACCTTCGGCAGCGCCTTGCCCGCGTCCGAGGTGATCTCGGTGGAGGTGATCCGGTCCGAGCCGTCGTAGGTGGTGACGGTCTTGCGGGACTTGCCGGCGTTGGTCTCGGTGGTCTCCTCCGGCTCGCCGAACGGCGAGTAGCGGGTGACCCGCTTGACCGGCAGCGTGGTCGGCATCCGCGTCGCGTCCGCACCGGTGATCGCACCGCCCGGCCCGGTCACGCAGGGCAGGCCCGCCCACTCCGGACGGTTGGCGCACGCGGTGTCGTCCGGGTTGGCGCCGGCGGTGTAGAACACCGACTTCACCGTCCCGGCGTCCGAACCGGTGGAGCCCGGCTTACGCGACTCCAACGCGTGTCCGGAGGCGTCGTACTTGACCATGGATGTCAGATTGGCGCCCAGCGCGTCCGTGGTGACCGAGGTCGCCACCTTCAGCGTCCAGCCAGATGTGCCGCCGATCGGGGTGCCGTAGCCGTTCTTGGTGACGCGCAGTTCGGCGTCGTCGGCGTAGCCGTCGATGCGGGCGCCGTCGGTCTGGGTGGTGACGAGGTGGTAGGCCTGGCCGTCGGGCTTGCCTTCGTCGTAGGTGTTGGTGTTGTGGTCGCGTGCCACCACCGGGGTGCCGGCCGGGAGGGTCGGGTTGACGGTGGTCTTGGTCAGGGTGACGGTGTCCAGGCCGGCGTGGTAGCGCTCGCCTGTGCTGGCGGTGTTGGTGCCGGTGACGGTGACCGTCAGCTGGTGGTCGCCGCGGGCGAGGTGGATCGACTGGCCGACGGTGTAGGGGGCGATGGAGCCTGCGGGGTTGGCGTTGTAGGTGTCGATCGGCTGGCCGAGGTTCTGGCCGTTGATCGCGAACTGGACGATGCCGTTGTCGTTGGCCTTGGTCAGCTGGCCGGAGAGCAGGTAGTCGCCCTCCTCGGGCACGCTGACCCGCATGGTGTCGGACGCGCCGGGCTGGGTGCCGGCGAGGCTGAGCTGTGCTCCGCCGGACCAGATCAGGGCGCCGTTGTTGTTGACCACTCGCACCGGTGCGTTGGCGCCGAGCTGCGGGAGCTTCTCGGCTTCCGAGGTGACGGTGACGGGGCTGGTCTGGCCGTTGACCTGCTCGGCGAGCGAGGCGCGGTAGACGGGGCCGAGGGTTTCGACGACGTCGAGGCCGTCCGGCGTGTAGACCGTGCGGGAGTCGAGCAGGCGCGCCCTGGACGCGGAGTCCGCGGGCAGGTTCAGTTCGGCGGCGAACCGGTCCGCGTCGGGGTGGGTGCCGAGCGCGATCGCGCGGTTGGTGGCCTGCAGGGTGCGGACGGCGTGGCCGTAGCGGTCGTACTCGGTGGTGTCGATGTCACCACCGGGGGTGATGGACGGGCTGGCGGTGTTGACCTCGTTGCCGGAGGCGTTGAGGTAGTGGACGGCGGCCGGCTTGTAGCCGTCCTTGCCCGGCTTGACGGCGGTGGCGGTGTTGGTGCCCGGGTCGTCCTCGGGACCGAAGACGGCGGTGGCGTCGGTGGGGGCGTCCGTCTGCGCCCACTTGGCGACGTCGACGCCGCCCAGGTCGTACGGCCCGCCGGCCGAACCGCCGACCAGCGGCACGTCGTAGACCACGTTGGTCGCGGTCTCGCCGTTGACCTGGTCCTTGCTGCCCTGGGTGAGAGCGGCGCGGCGCACCTTCAGCAGGCGTCCCGGGTCCTGGTCGGTCGCGGCCTTGCCGTAGTCGAAGTTCCACGGCAGCTCGCCCGCGGAACCGATCTTGGTGACCCGTCCCGCGTCGTCGTAGCCGTACGTGGTCTTCAGCGGCTGGGCCAGGCGCGGGTCCCAGACCTGGACCAGGCGGCCCTTGTCGTCGTAGGCATAGTGCGTGACCTCGACGGCCTCCTGCTTGGAGGTCGCCGGGTTCCATGACCACACCTTGACCCCGCGGACACGGTCCAGGAAGTCTCCGGGCGTCGCCGCGGTCGCGGTGGTGGCCTTGGCGTAGTCGTACTCCATGACCTCGCAGCCGCGCGGCAGCGGGTTGACGGAGCAGTGGTTGACGTCGTCGACGCCCGGCTCGACCGGCGGGATGACGCGCTTGACGAGCGAGCGGCCCTCCGAGGTGTCGTACTGGTACCGGGTGGCCGAGGCCGCCTCGGGACCGCTGTCGCTGACGACCTGGTAGATGTTCGACCCGGCCTGGCGGGCGAAGACGGTCTTCGACCCGTCCAGCTCGCTCAGCTCGTAGGTGGTGGCGTTGCTCTGGACGTCCCACACCTGGTTGGGCCCGGCCCAGCAGACCCAGACGGTGGCGCCGCCGTTGTCGTCCAGGCACTTGCCGGAGTAGCGGTTGACCAGGATGCCGTTGGAGTGCACCTCCCACTGCTGGTTGTCGTTGCCGCTGCAGCTCCACAGCATCAGCCGGGTGCCGTCGCCCAGCTGGCCCCACGGGTTGTCCAGGCAGTAGCCGAGCAGGCGCAGCGTCAGGTCTTCGCCGCGGGTCCATTGCTGGTTGGCGGCGCCGGTGCAGGGTGCGGTTTGGAGGTTGGCGCCGTTGGCGGCGGCGCCGCCGGCTACCTCCAGGCATCGGCCGGTGGTGGTGAGGACGATCGCGCCGCTGGTGGCGGGTACGGCCTTGAGGGTGAGGGATTCGGCGCCGGGTTCGGGGAAGAGGGTGCCGTCGGTGCCCTTGGCGAAGGTGAGGGCGGTGTCGTCGTTGCCCTTGATCTCGACCAGGTCGGACTGCGGGAAGGACAGCGAGCGGTAGTCGGATCCGGTGCCGGCGTCGGGGCCGCCGGCCCATTGCGGGCCGAACGGTGCGACGATCTCCTTGAGGGACAGGTCGTCGAAGTAGACCTGCTTGCCCGCTGCGGAGAAGCCGTTGTACAGGCGGAACCAGGCTCCGGTGGCGCCGGTGGGGATGGTCAGGTCGACGCTCAGCTGCTGCCAGCCGTCGGTGAAGCCGGCCTTGTCGGAGGTGGCGTAGGTGTAGGCGGCCGGGGTCCTGACGAGGCCGACGAGCCGCAGCCCGCGGTCGCCGAGGTCCGGGTTCAGGCCGGTGGAGCCCGGTACGTAGATCCAGCCGGTCAGGCGGTAGGTCCGCCCCGGTGTCATGCCCTGGCCGAAGCCGTACTCAGGGCCGATGGCGGCGAAGGACTCCTGGCCGCCGTTCGCCGTGACGAGGATCGAGTCGGTCGAGCTGTCGTGGCCGCGTGCAGTGGAGCGCGACAGTGCCGCCAGTCCGGGGGTGAAGCCGTTGGTGTCGGTGGCGACCTGGCGCTGGTTGGCCGTCAGACGCTCGCCCTGGGGCTGCCAGCCGCGGTCCGTACCCCGGGAGGAGGAGGTGCGGGCCACTGACATGCCGAACTCGTTGGCGTCGGTGACGTCGGTGGAGTAGTCGCCGGTGAGCAGGTTCACCGAGCCGGGGCCGATGCCGGCTCCGGCGGCGCCGTCGGCGTTGCGGTCGACGGTGATGGTGTTCCAGACGGTGGCGTAGCCGGTGCCGGAGCCGTCCTCGGGGAAGAGCTTGGCGCGGATCTGGACGACGCCGCCGATGTTGCCGAGGGTGTCCAGGACGTTCCAGTTGGCGTGCGGGCCGAGGTCCGCGAGGCGCGGCTTGTCCTCGGTGACCGCCGTGTTGTCGGCCTTGGTCAGGTTCACCCGCGGGACGGCGTACTCGGTGGCGCCGGGGCCGCGGCGGTACTCGTAGACCACGCGCTTGAACTGGGACTGCGCGTCCACGGCCAGCTTGACGCGCTTGGCCGCCTGGGTGCCGTCGACCGGCGAGCCGAGGCCGGCCTTGCCGACCAGGAAGACGTACGGCGCCGCGGGCGGGGAGAGGTTCCCCGCGCGGTCCTTGGCCTGCACGCTGAGCACGTGCCGGCCTTCGGTGGTCGGGGTGATGCTCGTGGTGATCGCCGCGGTGGCGGGCAGGGTGACTGGTGAGGCGCCGTTGAGTGTGTAGACGTAGGCGGTCAGGTCGTTGGTGCCGGCGGCCGGGGTGAAGGTGAAGGAACCCGGCTGGTTGGCGGCGCCGTGCCACACGTCTCCGGGCGGGTAGTCGGCGGAGGTGACGGTGGGCGCACCGGGCTTGACGGTGTCGGCGATGAGCGGTGTGGTCACCCAGTTCGAGCGGGACTTGCCGTCGTCGAGCACCGCCGCGATCGTGTACTGCACGCCTTCGTCGAGCCTGGCGATGCCGTAGTCGGACGCGCGGACGGTCGCGATCGCGCCGTTGGGGGTGTCCCTGGCGATGCTGCCGAGGAAGCTTCCGCCGCGCCACAGGTCGAAGTAGACCTTGACCTGGTCCCCGTCGGCGTCGGCCGCCTGCACCTGGAAGCGCGGGTTGGCGTCCGGGGTGTACCTCGGCGTTCCCGGCTGCGACGGCTGCACCTCGACCGTGGCCGGGGTGGTCGGCACGGTGTTGTAGGTGATCGAGATGTAGGGCGGGAACTGGCCCTCCGCGGAGTCGAACTTCTTCCAGGACAGCGGACTGTTCTCGTCCGCCGCCTTCAGGGCGAAGCCGTAGGTGCCGTTGTTGTGCGCGGCGTAGAAGCGCACCATCTCGGTGACGTCGGCCTTCGCCCATGCCGAGCCGTCGTCGGCGGTGCAGTGGTGGGTGTCACTGTCGTCGACGTCGTAGGTGTCGTCGGACGTCGCCCACTTGGTCTCCAGCGCGGGCTGGTTGTTCCAGCGCGTCCACGACTCGGCGCCCCGCGAGTTCCAGACCTCCCACTGCTTCGCGATGCAGGAGGAGGAGTGGAAATTGTAGAGGTTGAGCGTGGCGCCGAGGATCTGCCTGCCGTTGAGGTCGGCGCCCGGGATCGTCAGGAACGAACGGGCCTTGACCGTGCCGTCGTAGCTGCCGAGCTTGAGGAGGTCGGCGGACGAGTTGTCGCTGTCCTCGTTGGTCTGGACGTAGGTGTCGTAGACCGTGCCGACGTCGACCACCGGGTCGATGGTGACCGGGAACTGGGTCTTCTCGTCGGCCAGGAACCCGGCGTCCGGGGTGAACACCAGTTCGGTGTCCGCGCCCTGGCCGCGCACCTCCATGGTCACGGGCGCCCGGTTCAGGTGCTCCTGCGAGGCCTGGTCGACCGCGGCGTCCCACATGACCGGCTTCGGGATCTTGACGGCCGGCTTGCCGGTGGCCTTGTCCAGCAGCTGGATCGAACCGTCCTGCTGCACGGCGAGGTCGAGGCCGGTGGTGTCGATCGGGATCGTGACCACGCCGGCCTGCGGCACGGCGGAGCGGTCCTTCACGATCAGGAACTGCTCGAAACCGGTCCGGGTCGCCTTGAGCAACAGGTCCACACCCGGGCGGGCATCGACGTACGTCGCCTTGTTGCCCTCCAGCTTCGGCGCGGGCAGCTTGCCCAGCCAACCGAAGGAGACCTGCTGGTCCCCCGTACCGATCGTGGCGAGTGGGCGCTCGACGGGCGTCGGTCCGACCGGGTTGGCCAAAGGGCTCGCCGGGGCCGGGGGCTGGCCGGCCTCCGGGGTGGCGGGGGCCGTCTTGGCAGCGGCGGTCCCGGGGGGTGTCGGCAGGCTGTCGCCGACCGTCACTCCGGCGTCGCCACCCTCGAAGACCAGGCCCTCCGGGTGCGCCTTCGGCGAGACCTTGCCGTCCGACGTCTGTACCAGTGTGGTGTCGACCGGCACCCAGGCGTCGCCGACCTTCATGCGGAGCGGACCGGTGGCCCGCTCCGAGGTCAGCGTCCCGTCAGGGTTCGCCCACAGGGTGGTGAACTCGGTCCGGGCGTTGGTGACCTCGATCCGGCGGCCCTGGAGGCGGGCCGCGAGCAGGGCGGACGCCTCGTCGGCCGCCTCGGCCGAGGGGGACGGAGTGGCGGGAGGAGTATTCGGCGCGGCCTCGGCCGGAGCCGCCGCCAGCGTGTCCAACGCGACACCCGTCTGCACCAGCAGACCGAGTGTCAGGACGCCCGATATCCGGCGCATCCAGCGCGATGAAAAAGCCCCGCCCGCGAACGCGGACGAGGCCCTGGAGTGTAGTGACATCGGCCCTTCCGAAATGTCGTCAAAGAGATTCGATGGCCTGCTTGAAGCCGGTACACAACCTCTCACTCACAGCGACATCCCGGGGAGCATTCAGGTGACAATTACATAACAGTGCGCATGCATTCGATAACGCTAGGTAGTTTTTCCTGTCAATGGCAGTTTTTTGGCAAGATCATTGCTATTGCCGTACTTTCAGATGCTTTGACGGGTTGGTCGTAGCCTGACCACGGTTTCGCCGGATTTGCCGGGAGGTCCTCATGCGCCAGCGGCACAGCTTCCACCTCGAACGGGGCGGGCACTCCTTCACGGTGCACGTGCGGTCCGGGTGGATCACCGAGACCGAGGTGCTGGTGGACGGCAAGGAGGTGGCCTTCCACCGGGTGCACGGGCACGGGGTGTATCCGCTCACGTTGGCCGCGAGACCCGCCGGGGAGCGGCAGCTGGCGGTGCGGCTCCCCCGGGCGGGCGGCGAAGGCCCGGCCGACGCCGGGGTAGCGAAAAGGTTGGTATGCGGGGCCGGCGGAACCAGGTAACGTCTTTGTCATGTTCTTCCAGACGCCGATCTACGAGTGAGCGCGTGACGGGCCCCGCTGACATCCCTCGACGTCGCCGCCCGTCCCCCACCGATGAATCCGTAGATCACTTCACATCATTAACCGGAGACCCGTGACCGTGAGCAAGAACATCAACAACCCCGTGGGCATGGGCGGCGGCCAGCGCAAGAAGCTGTCCCGCACCGAACGACAGAACAACGGCCCGCACCGCAACCTCGACCGCCAGGGCGCAGCCGACCAGAAAGCGGAACTGGTACGCAAGATGCGCGAGAAGGCAGGCACAACTGAAAGCGCCGGGCAATCGGGCGACGACACCGCACAGAGCTGACGCACCACCGCCGCAGAGAGGCACAGGCCACGGCCCGGACAGCGACCCGCGGTCCGAGCCCTGCAGCCATATCTGGGCTCTACTGCCATACCGGGCACGGCCGCTCCCGCTCAGCTCCCGGCCGCCAACCCGGCCACCACCGCCATCGCCCGCCAGAAACTGACTATCCCCAGCCGCCGCAAACCCGAGAACCAGTTCGCCCAGGCCCCCGCCGAACGCCGTTCCCACCACGACAAAGCCATCCGCACCGGTGTCATCCCGCTACGCCCTGCTCGCCTGCAGACGGCTGGCGATCATCGTCTGACCCCGCCTGCGCGGGAGGGCGGATGGTCCTGCCCGGCGCCAGATGTCCCGACCGGGCGGGCGCTCCCTCGGTGTCGTGACTTCGGTCCGGCCCGTGCCGGGCGGGCTGCCCTACGCCTTCGGCATGGTGAAGCCGAACGGGAGCTGCCGCAGGAGGTGGTGGTAGCCGGTGGCGTCCCGGACCAGGGACTCCAGGTGGAGAACGAAGTGCACCGCCGCCAGCTCGTCCCCGGTCGGGTTCATGGTGTGCCGTAAGGAACCGGACACCGGCCTGGCGCCGGCCAGCGCCGTCCGCAGGGCCGGGACGTCGACCCCGGGAAGTGCGCCGGCCTCCGCGGAGGCGAGCGCGCTGCGCAGGATGTCCATGTCCGCGCCGCGGACGTCGATCCGGGCCGGCGCCGGGTTCGGGTCCGGTTGAGGTACCGGGTTCTGCTGGAGGGCCCGGTAGGTCAGGACGGTCCGGCCGAGGCCGGTGATCCGTGCCGCCCAGTCCGGGCGCGCGCCGCCGATGGCGAGGAGGGCGGCGAGGACATCGTCGGGGGCGAGTTCGCACAGGCCGTGCCCGGCCAGGCCGCGCACGATCGTGGCGGCGCGGTACCGCTTCCCCAGCGGCCGCGTACCCGTTGCCCAGCCGTCCTCGCCGTGGTCCGCCAGGTCCTCCAGCACGATCCACTCGTCTCGACGGAGCGTCACTGACCCCTCCCGCATAGTGATGACCGGCGGCCATCCTTCCACGGCCGGTGCCGTGCTGTACGCGAAAGCCCACAGGCCCCGCTACCGGTGTGGTGGCTCCGGGGAACCCCGGGCACCGTCGGATCTGATGGTGCCCGGGGTTTCCCCAAGGAACGCGGGGCCCGGGTACCGGCCGGGGGACACTGGTACCGGTCCCGCCCGCACGAGACTTCCGGAGGAACGGTGAGCGCCCAGCCCGTGCACGGCCACCACGACGGCCGCCAGCCCATCCCACGCACCCAGGACGGCGTCGCCGAAGCCCTGCCCCCCGCGCAGCGCATGGAGTTCTACCGGGAGATGGGGGAGGCCGACGACACGACGATCGGCGGCGTGCTGAAGCGCTGGTGGCTCCGCGCTGAGCTGTACCGCGACTCGGAGGGCGACCGCATCCACGCCGCCGTCCAGGCCGGCACCGCCCCCGGCACCTCCGCATCCGCGGTCCTTCGCCGACTCGGGGCGCAGTGAGCGACGGCATCGGCTTCCCAGACGGCGAGGAATCCGTCTCCTCCTGAGCCTGGCGGTTGCAGGGTGGCCCTGGGTGACGGGCCTGGCTGGGGGCGGTGGTGTGTCAGAGGGGGATGACGCGGGTGAGGCGCACGACGTGGTTGTGGGGGTCGATGACGTATTCGACCAGGCCGCGTCCGTGGGGGATCGGGAGTCGGCGCCAGTCGCCGGCGCTGTCGCGGGCGGTGCTGTCCGGTAGCCACGGGTTCTCGGCGATCGCGACGGTGAGGGCGACGATCACGGAGAACAGGTCGACGGGCAGGTCGGGGTCGGACAGGGCGTCCTGGACGGCTTCGGATGGCAGGACCGGCCAGAGGTCGTCCGGTTCTTCGCTACTCACCCGGCAGGTCCCCGCCCCGTTCGCGGCGCAGCCGTAGGACGTCGGCCATGGTGGTGGTGGGCAGGGTGCCGTTGCGGGCGGCGGCGATGGTGCGGTCCTGGTCGGGGTCGGTGTCCATCTCCGCTTCGCACCACCAGCGGTTCAGGACCTGCTCGGCCTGATCGATCGGAGCCTGGCCGAGTTCGCGGTAGAACTCCATGCGCCGGCCGGCCTGCAGCGCGGCGGCGATGCCGTCGGGGGTGCGGGGCACTCGTGGCTGTGGGGGGTGGTGGTACACGGGTTGGACGCTCATCGGGCTCCTCCTGCCTCTGCCTCTGGGCACCACGGTATCCGGTGCCAGCCGGTCGTTGTGCCGCGCCCGCGATAGCCGTCCCCGGATCGTCGCCGGGGGCTCTGCTCCTGCCAGCACGGGGACCTCCGGTCCTCGGGGGACCTCACCGTAGGGCGACCGGTCGGTGCTGGGGAAGGGCTGTGACGTCGGCGGGAAGCGGGGCCGCTGCTGCCGGACGGTGGCGTCCCGCCGGCCCTGCCCGGTGTCAGAGGCCGAGGTGTGTGCGGCGGGCGGTGACGAGGGTGCGCCAGCGGTTGCGGACCTGGTCGGGGCCGTCGTACCAGCGGGCGGGGGAGGGGAACTGAAGGGGGAGGCCGGCCATGAAGTGGGCGATGTCTGTGTAGTAGGCGTAGTCGCGGTCGCGGGTGAGCTGGTCGAGGTCCCGGATCGCGGTGGCGAGGGCGGTCTGGTCGTCGGGGTCGTCGCGGACGGCGTGGTGGAAGCAGACGGCGAGGGCGAGCGCGGTGTGGGCGGCGCGGACGCCGGAGGCGCGGACCTCGGCGGCGAGGACGTCGGCGCGCTCGGGGATGGTGTCGCCGGGGGTACCGGCGTCGCGGACGAGGGCGGCGATGCGGGTGGTGAGGGTGGTGGCGCGCAGGTCGAGGCCGGTGAGGAACTGGTCGGCGAGGTGGAGGTCGTCGTCGGCGGCCTCGGGGTCGGTGAAGGCGCGGACGAAGGCGAGCTGGGCCTGGGAGGTGGCGGCCTCGCCAGCGACACCGTGGTGTTCGGCGTCGGTGCGGGCGGCTTCGTAGGCGGCGGCGGCCTGGTCCATCTCGGCGTGGACCCACCACAGGTCGCCGAGGACGCGGTGCTGGCGTCCGGCCCAGCCGAGGTTCTGGGCGGTGGCGAGGGCGGTGGGGAAGTCGCCGTCGAGGCGGGCGAGGTGGGCGAGGCCGCGGCGGGCGGCGGGGGCGAGGCGGGTGGTGCCGGCGGCGACCTGCTGCATGCCCTGGCGGGAGGCGGCGGCGCGGCCGAGGTCGCGGTGGGCCTTGGCCCGGTAGTAGAGGGCGAGGTCAGTCAGGTCCGCGGGCAGCAGCCGGCTGTCGATGACGCGGGTGAGGCGGTCGGCGGTGTGGGTGCGGTGTTCGCGCTGGCGGGCGGCGAGCGTGCGCAGGGCCTCGACCAGGGCGTCGGCCGGGGTCTGCAGGACCGCGGCGCCGGACGGTCCGTCCTCGGAGGTCTGCCCGGTGTCAGTGCCGGTACCGGTGCCGGTGTCGGTGTCGGTGTCGGTGCCGCTGGTGGGTGCGGGCGGGGCGATCGGTTCCCACACCGAGTCGGAGACGTAGGCCCAGGCGGCGTCGGCGAGCCAGCCGAGGCCGAGGCGGTGGTCGCGGGCGAGGACGAGGCCCTGGCGCAGGCAGCCGGTCAGCAGGGCCCGCCCGCCGGCGTCCCGGCCCGCCGCCCACTGGCCGCCAAGCGCGTCGAGGGCGCGGGCGGCGGCGTGCTGCCAGTCGTCCAGGGACCAGCGGTCGTCGGTGTGGTCGTCGGCGCGGCGGATCGTCGAGCGCACGACGGCGTGCAGGTGGTAGGGCCACAGCGCGGCCTCGTGCTCGCGGACGAAGGGCCGCTCGATCAGGCGCAGGGCGGCGGCCTGGCGGTCCAGGCCGGCGGCGGCGGTGGCGAGGGGGACGTCGAAGGCGTCCAGGAGGCTCGCGGCGCGCAGGACGTGGCGTTCGTCGGGGGTGAGGTCCTGGAGGGTGCGGGCGAGGAGGGCGGGGAAGTCGTGCTCGAAGTCGGCGGGTTCGGGGGTGCGGGTGCGGCGGATCTCCAGGAAGCGCAGCACGGCGAGGTCCAGATAGAGGGGTAGACCGTGGGAGCGGGCGGTGATGATCCGGCGCAGACGGTCGTCGATGAGGGGCCGGCCGTCGGCGGTGAGGCGGCGGGTGAGGTAGTCCTCGCAGTCCTCGGGGCTGAAGTCGCCGATCAGGATCTGCCGGCTGACGGCCGCCGCGGCCCGGTTGCCCGGGCTGGCGGATCCGGCCGGACCAGCGTTCGCCCGGTCGGCCTGGTCGGCCCGGGTGGTGGGGATGTGGGCGGCGAGCTGCGGCCAGGCGGCGGGCCCGGTGTAGTCGAGCTGGCCCTGCAGCGCGGGATCGGCCCACTGGAGGCGGGAGCGGCCGGTGACGACGAACAGCGTGTTCGGCATGAGCCACACCACCCGCTGGATCAGGCGCTCCAGGTCGCGGTTGGTGCGGTCTCCGGTGTCCTCGAAGGTGTCGAGCAGCACGATGGGCACGACGGCCTTCTTCGCGGGAAGCCGGTCGATCTCGTAGGCGAGCAGATGCGGGTAGAAGGCCAGCGCCTCGAGGTCCGGCTCGGCCTCCAGGAGGTCGGCCAGGCGCGGGCAGCCGGCCAGGGCCCGGGCGGTGGCGTGGCGTTCGCGCACCGCGCGGACGGCGGCGGTGGCGACCTGGCCGACGGCGGATCCGACCGCGCCGGGCAGACCCAGCTGCTGGGCCGCCTCCCCGAGGGCGGCCTGCAGCTGGCCGGGCAGGGCGCGTCCGGCGCGGCCGACCAGGCCAGCGCGGCGCAGGTAGTCCTCCAGCGGTTCGCCGGGGTGGTTGTGCTCCCAGTAGCGGTCGAGCGCGATGTCGAACGCGGGCAGCGGGCGGTCCAGGCCGGCCAGCGCCGCGCGCAGGGCGAGGACCAGGCGCTCGAAGTCGGTGCCGGCGGAGCGGGCCAGGTCGACACGGACCGGCAGCAGCCGCGGTGCGGCGGGCCAGGACGGCTCGCCCCACTGCGCGGGGCGCCGACCGGTGTCGGCGAGGGCCGCCTCCAGTTTGCGGGAAAGCGTGGACTTCCCGATGCCGCCGACCCCGTGGAAGACCAGCACGTTGTGCCGAGGCGCCTCCAGGTCCTGGACGTCGAAGCCGGGGGCGGCAATGCGGGCGAGGTGGCCGGTGAGCGCGGAGGAGACGGCGTCCCACTGGGCCTGGCGGTTGGTGAACGCCTCGTCCGCGTCCAGGGCCTGGTTGTTCGAGCCGAACAGCGCCCGCAGGTCTCGCGCCACGTGTGCCCTCTCCCCTGTGTCTGACCGGCCATCAACCTACGCCCTCGCCCACTTGCGGCGGTACCGGCCGGTGCTGCAGAGGCGCTTGCTCTCGGCATGTTGAACGTGGTGCAGCAAGGGCTCATACCGGCATCCGCGATGGCGGTGCCGATCCCGATCAGGAGGTGCGACTTGCCGGTGCCGGAGTCGCCGAGCAGCACCAGCGGGCGGCCCTCGCGCACCCAGGTCGGGCTCGTGAACGAGGAGGCGGTCTCCGATGGGACGTTCGGTTCGCCTCGTAGCCGGAGCTCTCCAGTCATCCGGGGTTGAGGGTTCACGAAGCCGTTGAAGGGGCTCTTCGCGACGCTGCGGACGCCGTCGGCAAGGTGATAGGGGGTGGAGGCCAGCGCACATCCGGGCGAAGATCCTCGCATGGAACGCGTCATCGACCTTGATCAAGCCGCAGCTGAGATCGCCGAACGCCGCCTGGGCTGGGAGCACACGGGTCTTGTCGTTGGGTCTGTGACCTGGAGAGATGAGGCTGCGCCATGGCCGCAGGCTCTGGAGGCGGACCGGGGCCGTGTCACTGCTCCCGGCTCGGTGGGCGTGGTGCTGGCGGGGCGGGGCGAGGCGGTGCTCGGGGTTGTGCTGTTCTGCGGGGGCTGGGCAGACGTCGACGCTCACACCCTCACGGGAGACGTGGTGACGGAAGCTCCTGCTGTTGAGTCGCCGAAGGCATTCGGGGGGTTGCTCGACAGCTGCGTGGCGCGCGTGTTCGGCGCGTCGGAACGGTAGGCGGCTCAACGGCTTTCGAGCCCGTGCTCCCGGAGTTGCCGTCGCGGTCGGCGCACTCGACCTGCAACAGGTCCAGCAGGAACCGCTTGCAGGTGTACTCCTCGGGGCGGCCTGGGCGAGCTTCTCTACAGGGCGCCCCTCCACCGGGCGTCGGGACGACCGGGCGCGGCACCGGCGGCGGGTTCGGCGTGTGAGACTGGCGGCGACCGTGACGATCCGATCCGAGGTGGTGCCACCGTGCCCGACCCCCGTCCTGAGGACGGCCCCGCCGAGAACCCCGGCCTGCCGGCCGGCTCCGGCCCGCAGGGGCCCCCCGGCAAGTGGGACCGGGCGGTGCGGGTCATCACCGCGGTGGTGGCCTGGTACAGCTCGGGCATCCGCGACCTGCGCCGAGCGGTGCGGGAAGGCGCCGACCCGGACCTGGACGTTCTGCTGGAGGCCCGGCAGCAGGCCATGACCGACCTCCAGCGGCTGAAGGACGGCGTGGACGCCGGGGAGGCCGCCCGCCTGGCCGACCACTACACGGCGGTCCTGGGCGAGCTGACCGGCGGGAGGTGACCGGCGCTCAGGCGGCCGGCACGGCGGGCAGCGGACCGGCGGGCGGCACGTCCAGCGGCAGGGGCCGCAGACGCTCCGGCAGGAGCGGGCGGGCGAGCGCCGCGATCTCCTCCACCTCCCGGCGGTGCTGCGGCAGCGCCCGGCGCACCGACTCCTGCACGGTGAGGAAGCGCCGGGCCTCCGCCTCCGTGTAGGGGCGGTTCCGCTCGACGTGCAGCGCCCACCCGGGTGTGGCGCCGGAGTGTCCTCGGCGCCACAGTGCGCGCCCGTCGCGGCCCATCACCACCAGGTCGTCCACCACGTCCGAGGAGGCGGCCTGGTCGACGGTGGCGGCCACCGCGTCGAAGCACCGGTCGTGCCCGGCCGCCGTGGTGAACCGCGCCGGAGTTCCGTGGCGCTGCGCGTCCGCGTAGCGGGCGGCGGTGCCCTGGCGGCTGTCGGCGGCGCGCACCGCCAGGGCCAGGACCTGGACGCGGTAGCTGGCGCGGTGGAACGCTTCGGCGTCGGCCAGGACGTTGCGGGCGCTGCCGGGGGCGGTCTCGATCACGATGTCGCCGCGCCGCTCGCGCACGTACGCCTGCGCCATGTCGAACCAGGCCTTGTAGTCCGCGCGGATCGCGGCCCCCGCCTCGCGGGCCTCGCAGCGCAGCAGGTCGTAGTAGTCGGGGTGCAGCATCTTGAGGTCGTCGCCGGCGAGGTGGACCGTGCCGGGGCGCATCGCGCGCTTGACCATGAGGGCGATGCTGGTCTTGCCCGCGCCGGGCTGGCCCACCACGAACACCGCCACCGGCCGCTCCCGGGCGACGGTGCCGCCCAGGAGCATCGGTGCGATGTCGAGGTCGAAGATCTCGCGGTGCTCGGCCGCGGAGAGCCGGTGGAAGTCGACGCCGGGCGGCCGGCGCAGGGCCTGCGCGACCCGGCGCACCGGTTCGGACAACGCGGCGGCCCGGCGCGCATCGCGGGCCACCGCCAGCACGCGGTCGGCCGCCACCCGGTCCTCGGCCCGGACCAGCGCCCGCTCGGTGCGGGACAGCTCCCGCTGGAAGCCCGCGCTCTCCACGGCGTCCCACCACCGGGCCCGCTCCGAGGCCACCGCCCGCGCCGCGCCCGGCGCCTTCGCCCAGGCGCCGCCGACGAGCTCGTTGCCGTACAGCGGCACCAGGCCGCGCCGCACCACGGTGACGCGGTCGGCCAGCATCTCCTCCTCGACCACCCGCAGGCTCGCGACGAGCGCGGCCGCGCACGCGTCGTGGTTCTCCCAGGACACGTACCGGCCCGCCCCGGTCGCCAGCGTCTGCGCGGTGTAGCGGGCGAGGACACCGAGCTGGCTCCACGCCTCGGCGCAGGCCAGCGCCACCACCTCGATCCGGTACCCGGCCGCCCGGTAGGCCGCCGCCTGCGCGCGCACCTCGCCGGCGTCGGCGAGCGCGGTCTCCACCAGCGCGTCGAACCGGCCCCCGCGCACCCGCTCCTCCACCGCGGCCTGCCAGCGGCGCGTGTCCGACCGCACGCCCGCACCGGCGGTGCGCACGTCCTCCTCCAGCAGAACCGGGTAGTGCCGGTGCGCGGCCTTGTACAGGTCGGCGCCCACCCGCACCGCCCCGCCCCGCGCATCGAGGACGGCGTGCAGCAGGTCCCCGAGGGTGGTCTTGCCGCTGCCGGGCTGCCCCGCCACGAGCACCACCACCGGCCGCTCCTGGGCCACCGCCCCGGCGGTGGCCGCCGGAAGGACCACCCCCTCCAGCACCGCGCGACTCTCCACCTCCGAAAGCCCCACGTCCTCCCCCTTCATCGCTCTCCCCGCTCTGACGGCCTTGTCCGCTCTTCCCCGCCCACGTTCAGAGGTGGCCGGCCGCCAGCCGCTCGCGCAGCTCGGCGAGCGTGGCGCCGCTGGGAACGTGGACGTACTGCGCCCAGCCGGACACGTCGTAGCCGACCTGGGCCTTGAGCGCGGGGGAGGGCAGCCGGAACGTCCGCCCGTCGGGGATGTCGATCCACCCGTCGCCCGCCACCGAAGCGGTGTAGGTGAACTTCAGCCGGCTCTGGATGTGCCGGAGCTGGTCGCCGGGCCGCACGAGCCCGGCCTCGATCAGCGGCATCAGCGCCCCGGTGGGCCGCGAACCCGCAGGATCGGACGCCGGCCGCTCGCCGTCGAGCAGCAGCCGCCGAAGGACATCGTTCGGCGTGTCCACCAGCGGCTCGCTGTGCCGCTGGAGGTAGGCGAAGACCTCATCGTCGATCTGAATCGTGCGGCTGGGCTGCGCCACGAGTCCCCCTCAAGACCAATCTCTTATCTCTGAACACCAGAGAAAAACAGATGTGGTGTCCAGTGTATTCCCATTGGCGTCGTCGAACCCGCGGCCGCCACCCGCAGCCGCCACGCCGCTCCAACAGCACCCCCGGGAATCGACCGACTGCAGCCAGTGTTCAATGGCACCGCCATCACCCAAGACGGGAAGGACACCCAGCACGTGGGACGCAGAAAGCCGGGCAAGCCGCGCCGCGAGCACGGACCGGTCGAGTACACCCTGCAGCAGCTCCAGCCGCCCGGCTACGACGAGTGGCTGTCCCCCGCCCCCGGCTTCGACCCCCAACGGGCCGCAGCCGACCCCAGGCTCAGCCCCCAAGCCGTCGACCTCATGCGGCGCCTGGGCCGGCTGCGCCCCGCCTACGGACCGAAGATCCCGCTGCAGGCCGCGTGGCTGGACATGGCCCTGGACCGTGGCGTCCTGCGGCTGCGCCGCCCGGACGGCAGCATCGGCAACCTGCCCGCCGGCGAACTCGCGGGCATGCTCGGCGGCAGGGCCGAGGTGGCGGACGTGCGGAACGCGGTGCACGAGCTCCACGCGGCCGGCATGCTCCTGGTCGAGCCGGACAGCGAGGACGCCGTCCTGCGCGTCGTCGTCGGCAAGCCCGCGAAGCCCGGCGATCCGTGGCTGTTCGGCGGCGACATCGCCAGCGACCTGGTACCCAAGACCTGCATCCCCGGCGACCCGCAAACCCTGGGGCACGAGGAGTTCGCCGCACTCGCCTACCTCCGCGCCCATCTCTCAGAAGGCACAGTCGGCACCGCGGAGGAGTACGCCACGTTCGAGGGCGTCGGATCCGTTGAGCGTGCCCAGGAGCTGTTCGACGCCGTCGCGGACCTGGTCGACGTCCGCGGCTGCCCGGCCTGCCCGACCGCCCACCTCTGCACGCGCGACCCCGACGCCGACCATACCGACCAGGCGGCGTGAAGCAGGGGTTGGCCCGGTTCACCGGGCCAACCCTCGTCCGTGCTCGGATCGTTCCCGCGGCCGGCCGGGAGAACGCGTCGGCCTGGGCTACAGGAACGGCCGGGCGAGGATGCGCAGCTGCTGCTCGGCGATGGCGCCCATGGGGCCGGCGGTGCCGATTGTGACGTACCCGGTCCAACGGGAGGGCGACGCCGTGCGGATGGCATGTTCGCGGCCGAAAAATCCCAGGTCAGCACCCTTCCAGTGTCGGCTGTCGGGGTCTAGCATTCCCGGCACGGCGGCCCCGCCACAGCACCACCGGGCCGCCGGGCAGAGCAGCCGCGCCCATGTCCTCCCCGGCGCTGCTGGCCTCCCACCGGCCGGGCCCCGCGGAACACCCCCCTTGCCCTCGGGACCCGGCCGCCTGCATCCCGCGCCCGCCCGGCCACGGCGGCCGCCGCCGGGTCTTCGACGCCTCATCGAGAGCGCGTCGAGGCCTGTCGGCGCTGTGCCTGTCGGCGCTGTTGGGCGGACCGGTCGGTCGGGTCACTGGTGCGCTAACCGCCGAGCCCGGCCGTCTTGAGCTCGGCCAGCAGCGCGGCCACGGCCTGCGCGCTTGGGCTCTCCCGGACCCGGGCGGCGGCGGCCTCGATCCGCTCGCGCGCCTCGGGCGGCAGATCGCGGGCCGTGGCGGCGAGCTGGTCGAGGCGCGCGGTGTAGCCCGGAGGCGGGGTCAGGTCATCGTCCATGCCGCGATGATGACTCGGCCGGGCGCCGTCCGAGGCGGAATCCCGTAGAACCGAGCGGTCGCCGCAGTGCCGGTCTGGAGTGTCTCGTACGGGCGGTCGGGAGCGGGCAGACTACTGGCTGTCCGTCATCGACCCGGGGAGGCCGGAACCGTGTGGGATCCCGACACCGAGCTCCAGGAGCACGCCGAGCGGTACGCCGTCAGCCATGACAGCCGGCACCCGTTGACCGACGCATGGCCGTGGGCGGAGGCGGTCGTCGCCTGGTACCGCCGGCGGCCACAGCGGCTGACCTCCCGCGCGGAGGTTGTCCTCGGGGAGGACGACTGGGCCCTGGTCGTCGCCGGCGTCGCCGAGTCGCTGCGGCTGCGGATGCGCGCCGGCGAGATCGGCGACATCCGCGTGGACCTCCTCGCCGACGAACTGCTGCTCTGGGCCCAGGTCGGGCACGAGTTCCCGCAGCCCGGAGAGCGGGGCTGGCCGGCACCGGACGGGCCGTACGCGGACCGCTGGGATGCGCTGGCCGATGTGCTGATCGCGGGCACCGAGCGGGGCCGGAGCGTGGTTCGGGCCGTGACCACCGTGCTCAAGGAGCTGGAGGTCCTCGCGCGCTCCCGGCCGTACCTGCAGGGTGCGGCGTACAACACCCTGATGGAGTACCGGTTCGCCACGCAGGGCTGCGACACGGTGACGCTCGCCGAAGTAGCCCCGGCACTCGGGGTCAGCCCCGTCCCGGTCCAGGACGTCGCCTGGTACGCCGGGGTCGCCGGCCTGGAGGAATCGCTGGCGAGCTGACCCGCTCCCTCGGCGGCGAGGGCAGCGGTGCTGCTGGGCGCCGGCACGGTGGCCTGCCGCCCGATCAGGTGAATCCGGCGCGGCCCCGCCCGCCCCGGTCTGCTCGCGGACCACCCTGGAGGGCACACGGACTCGACGACGAAGGGGCTGCGGGTGGCCGGCCGCGAGGTGGAACACATCGAGCAGCTGAGCGCCGCCCTCGGAGTGCTCGGCGCCGACTGGCAGCCCGACCAGGTCGCCGACGACGCCACCCGCGCCGTCATGCTGGCCACCGCCCTGCTGGGCGCGGCCGAGGCGCACCTGGTCGGCGCCGAGATGGACGCCGAGCAGGCCGGTGCCGACATCGAGGCGCTGCGCACCGCGTACGGGCCGGTCCGGGGCGAGGTCGTGGCCGCTGCGATGCCCACCGCGGCCGACGTCGAGCGGCTGCTGGTGGTGCTGCGGATCGGCCTGCTCGTCGGGGACCTGAGCCGGGCGGCCGGGCCGGACGAGCAGGCCCCGGACATCGAGGCCCTTGCCGCCGCGCGCGACCTGGTCAGCGCCGCGGCGGCGATGGTGACCTATCACTACGCCCCGTCGTTCGACGACGGCTCGGGCGTTCCGTCGGTCGACGAGTCTCTGACGCTGGCGTTCGCGATGGCGGCTCAGGCCACCCGCCGCCTCGCCCGGATCGCGGGACTGCCGCCGGACGCCGACGACGCGCAGAGTGAGGAGTGACTGGGTAGAGGCGCGCCGCGTGGTCGGCGGTACCCAGAGCAGGGCCAGTACATCTAGCGCGGTTCCGGCCGGGGTGCCCCTCGCGCTCCGACACGAGGGGCCTCGGCCACCAGCGCGGCGTCGAGCGGGGCCGCCGGCGCTTACGGCTGCCCGGCCGCCCGCTCCCGGCCCTGCTCCGCCTCTTCGACCGCTGTCGCAGCGCCTTCTTCGGCGAGCAGCGGGTCGGCGGCAGCGGCCTGGTCCTCGCCGCCGGGCTCCTGGCCCGGCTCCGGGTCCCGGCGCTCCTGCTCGTCGGGCGCCTCCGCGACGCCTTCTTCGGGGGGCAGCAGGTCGGCGGTGAGGAGGGGGAGGCCGAGTCGGTGGGCGGCGGCCGCGCACAGCGCGTCCGGCATCGTCAGGTCGACGCCGGCGGCGGAGGCCTGGGCGGTGAGTTCCAGGGCGAGGGCGGTGTCGGCGGCGAGGGTGGCGCGGTGCTTGGCTGGGCCCGGCTGGCGGACCCCGACGACGGCGAGCTCCGCCAGCACAGCGTCGGCCTGCTCGTGCACACCGGCGCGGGCGAGGACGGTGACGAGTTCGGTGACGGCGGGCTCGGGCAGCACGGCCTGGCCGAGCCAGGTGGCCGCCCGGGAGCCGGGCCCGCCGCTGATCCACGCGAGGACGGCGCGGGCGGTGAACACCACCCGCTGGTCGCCGAGGGGCAAGATCGGGGCGCTGTCCGGCAGGGGGCGCAGCGCGGCCGGCAGCGGGCCGGGGTTCTCGTCTTCGGGGAGGGGGTGGCCGCCGGTGAGTATGCGGGCGGGGCCTGTCGGCAGGTGGCCGGTGAGTAGCGGTTCGACGGTGGTGCGGAGCCGGTCCCGTACGGCCCAGAGGGGCTCGATGGTGATGGCGCCGTCGTCGGCGGTCCGGATGGCGACCAGGGCGCCCTCGGTGATGTGTGCGGCGTGCTGGATCTGGGTGGGCAGGATGAGCCGGCCGCGCTGTCCGACCCTGGCCGTGGCGATGACGGGCCCTGTGGTGGTGGTCATGGGCGGCACCGTAGCCCGCGGGCCTCGCCAGCGTGGGCCGAATTCGGATCTGCTCACCTGAAAGAGCTGTGGGGCCCACTTGCAGGTCTGACCCACATTCGGAGCGTCGGTGCACTGATCTCGCATTGGCCCACATATCCGGCCCGGGGGGGTGGTGGCCTTCGGGTCGACGGCCGCCACGATCGGCACCCGCCCCCCCCATCCCCCATCCCCCATCCCCCATCCCCCGCCCCCGGCCCACCGCACACCGACGACCAGTACGTCCGCACGACCCGCCAAGGGCCCGTCACCCCCGCCGACCAGGGGGCGACGGGCCCTTCCGCATGCCCCGACGAAGGAGACCGATGCCGACGCTGCACTACACCCCCGCCGCCGCCCGGACCCTCGCCCGCCTGGAGAAAGGACGCCGCGCCGACCCGCGCCGGCTGCGCCGGGTCCGCCAGGCGCTGGAGCACCTGGCCGCCGACCCGCACCACCCGGGCCTGCGCAGCCACCGCTACGCGGTCCTGCCCGGCCACCGCGGCACGGCGGCGTGGACGTCCTACATCGACCAGGGGCCGGGCGCCTGGCGGATCCACTGGACCTGGGGCCGCGACGGCGGTGCGGTCACCGTGCTGCGGGTGGGCCCGCACCTGTAGGCGGAGCGTCGGAGGGCGGGCCGACCGGGGTGGGGCGGGGGTTGTCCCAGCCCTGTCCCACCCCGTGTCTCAGGTGTCCGATTCCACCCGTTTCGCTAGGACAGTCCCAGCCGTCTTCCCTGGTAGTGGCGCTTCGCACTTGGGCTGGGACAGGTGCTGGGACACCCGGCTCGGGCGGCTACTGACCCGTCTCAATGAAGTTTGACGGCGTCTCAGGGAAGTTTGACCGGCTGGTACGGCTGCTGATCGTGGCTGAGGTGCAGGGACTGGTCGACGTACCGCCAGGCGATGGTGTGCCTGCTCAGCGCCCATGCTTCGGAGTCGTTCCGGGCCTTTTCCACCCAGTTCCGGAGCTCGGGAAGCGCCTGTTCGCGCAGGACCTGGCGGGCGGTGACCCGCTCGCTGCTCGAGATGGGGCCGACGGTGATCCAGACGCTCGACCACCAGTCGGGAGGGAGGCCGGTGCCGTAGTTCGAGCCGGTCGGTGGCACCCACCTGGCCTTGAGGAGAGTCCCGTCCGTCCAGTGGTGGTCGAAGAAGCTGAGCTGGAGGGCGCTGGAGGGCGTCTCGCCGAGGGCGGAGCAGATGTCCGTCGAGGTGAGCGGCCACGACAGGTGCCGCGGCAGGCGGCGGTTACGAGCTGGCACGCGCCCGAGAATCGCAGACAATCGGGTCAGGGCACCAAAGGATTTCGGCCCGGCCCTCCACGGAGCCGGTCAAACTCCAGTGAGACTCGTCAAACTTCAATGAGACGGGACAGCTACTGTCCTCTGTCACCTGACCTTGACCGATTGACAGGTGATCTTGACGTCTCAATCGCGTCCGGCAGGGGGCTGGGCAGCCTGCCCTCGAGCAAGTTCTTCGAGTGCTGCCACCCGGGTCCGCAGCTCCTCCAGCTCTTGGTCCAAGCGCGGCGAGACAGGGCCGAACCGGGACTTGCGGGGCGCCCCGGGCAACGGCTCTCCTCCTGGACGGTGGACGAGGCCGAGGTGGGTCGCCAGGCGCCTAAACGGTGAAGGAGCAGGAGTATTGGTCACCACGGCAAGGTACAAGGACTTGTTCGACCAGGCCGCGGCAGGTAGCCGATCAGCCTCGCACCCGCAGCGCGACCACCAGTCAAGATCACCTGTCAACCAGTCAAGGCCGCCTGTCAAAGGTCAGTTACCGCCCCGGGGCGGCGCCGTCGATCGCGGCGAGCAGTCGGGCGTGGACGGCGGCCGCCGCCTCCCGGGTCGCCGGGTCCTCGCTCTTCAGCTGCGGCGCGATCAGTTCGGCGGCAGCGGCGAGGACCGGCACCGGGACGGTGGCCTCGCGCAGGTGGAGGAGCTGGGAGGCGGCGCGCTCGCCGGGGGTGGCCTGGGCGCGGGCGTCGGGGATCAGGGAGGTGAGGCCCCGGGGCAGGGGCTGGCTGCTGGTCACCCGCCCCATTCTTCCGTGCCCCGGGCGTCGGCGATCACCACGGCCGGTCGCCGGGTTCCTCGTCGGGCAGGGGGCCGTGGTGGTGGCGGGCGATGGCTTCCAGCAGTGCCTGGCGGGCCTGGCGCCGGCGGACGTCCTCGGTGCGGCCGGCGTCGGCGGCCCACTCGGGCAGCGGCCGCTCCTGCGCGGCCGCGGTGAGTGCGCGGCCGAGTTCGCCGATCGCGTGCTGCCAGGCGGCGAGCTGGCGGCGGAGCTCGCCGACGAGGTGGTCGACGGCCGCCGCCGGATCGGCGCCGAACGCGCGGGCCTCGGCGGCGGCTTCGCCGAGGACGTCCTCGTCCAGGCCGTCGAAGGCGTCCCGCCACCCTGCCGTCTCGGCCGTCGCTTCGAACCGGTCCAGCACGGTGCGCAGTGCGGCGTCGATGGCCTGCGGTGACCAGGGCGGCGGGGTGCGGGGCGCGCGTACCACGTCGGCGAGCGCCTGGGCAGCGCCGGGGCCGAGTGCCCGTCGGGCGCGGCGGGTGGGCGGAGGCGGTGTCATGCCAGCCGCGGCCGCGCGGGATCGGTGAGGCCGTCGCCGTTCGCGCCGCCCAGGTCCTCGACCACGCGCAGGTCGAGTTCGGCGGCGATGAGGTGCAGGTGCTCCCACTGGTCGGGGTCGAGGCCGAGCGCGGGATCGTCGGCCACGCGCAGCATGGCGGCGGCCGCGATGCCCGGCCCGGCGGCGGCGAGCGCGTTGTGCAGAGCCTCCGCACGCGCCTGTTCGCCGCGGCCGTCCTGGTAGTGCAGGGCGATCTCGAAGGACTCGGCCGCGCTGTCGAACACCCGCCGGTAGGCGAGGCGGTCGAGCGGATCGCCGTGCTCGTGGCCGAGAGTACGGGGCTTGCGGACCGGCAGGACGCGGGCGTCACCGGCGGCGGTGGCACCCCGGCCGGCCTCGGTGGCGGCGGCCAGTTCGCCGGTGAGCACGGTGAGCTCGCGCTCCAGGTCGCCGAGCACGCAGGACGGGAGCGCCGCGGCGAGCGCGCAGACGGCCACCAGGGCGAGCCGCTCTCCGCCGTGGAGCTCGGGCAGCGTGCCGGTGGTGTGCGAGGCACCGAGCACCACGTCCGCAGCCAGGGTGTAGCGCAGCTCCTCGGTCAGCAGGCCGTCGCTGCCGGGGATGATCTCGCGGCTGCTCGCCCGGGCGATCGCGTCGGCCGCTCGCTCCAGCGCGCGGGCGTGGTCTTCCTCGCTCTGGCGGCCGGCCAGCTCGCGCACCCACGCGGCCGCCGCCTCGCCCGCGCCGGCGGCCCGCTGCAGCGCCGCCGACGCTGCAGCGCGCTGCGCCTGGTCCTCGCCGTCGGGAGCCTTGGCCTCATCGCGGGTCTCGGAGTGCTGCTGCGGCGCGGTCAGCGCAGAGGTCGTCATGCCGGTGCAACCGCCGCGGGGTCCGGTCGGTCACGGGCAGCAGCGGGTGCAGCAGGGGCACCCTCGCTGCACCCGCTGCTGCCCGCCGTGTAGCAAGGGCGGCCTCGCTACACGGCGGGGCAGCGCTGCGCAGCGAGCCGGTCCGTGCTGCGCGCCGCCCGCTGCGCATACGCGGTGCGGGACAACCGGCTGCGCAGCGGGGACAACATGCGGGACAACGTGTTGGCCGTGGGCGCGCGGGTGCGGGACAACGTGGTTGCGGGCCGGCCGGTACGGGAATCCGGAGCGGTGCGAAATTCCTGGCCCCGGGCGCCGCCGGGATCGGAGAGGAATAGCGCCCCGGTTCAAAATTCGGGTGCCGCGCCCGGGCTACGATCACGCCATGGAAAACGAACCGGTGCGAAATAACGGCGGCGACGTGGCGTTGTTCGAGCTGGACGGCGAGACCGAGGGCTCGCGCTGCGAGGGGCCGGACTGCGAGAACACGCTGCTGGCGCGCACCGGCCGGGGCCGACGCGCGGCCTACTGCTCGCAGGCGTGCAAGAGCCGTGCCGACCGGGCCCGTGCCAAGGCCCGCACCGTCGCCCTGCCCGTCCAGGCCGCCCCGGACGGCGAGGCCGTCGAGCCCGCAGGCTGGCCGCTCCCGCAGCAGCGGCAGCAGCTGCTCGACATCGCCGACGCCGTCCGCCGGCACGCCGACACCTTCCTGGCCGCCGTGGACGACGACCCGAACGCCGCCTACGCCGAGCTGGCCCGTGAGATCCCCGTGCTGGCCTCCCGGTTGCTCGCCCGGGCGCAGGATGTGCGGGACGCGCTCCACCCAGGCGGCGCCCTGACCACTGGAATTGCGCACCGGGGCGATTTCCCGGCACCTTCCGGGGGGACGATCGGCGCGGGTGAATCGCCCCGGGGCGAAAGTCCGGCCGACATGGCCCCCCACCCGGCGGCCGGTAATACGCCCCGGGGCGAAAAGGTCACCGGCGGGACGGGGACGGCCGGCTCCCTCACCGCTGCCGACGCGAACGCGCCGCTGCGCAATGTGGTCGTCGACCCGTACGCCCGCTTCGGTGAGCCCGACCGGATGGACGACCTCGAGGTGACCTTCGGTCCCGGCTGGGAGCTCGCGACCTGGACCACGCCCGGCGTGCGCCTGCTGCTGCACGACGGCACGCCGAACGGCTGGACCGCCGTGTTGCCGGACGGCCCCTGGGGCCTGGGCGGCTGGATCGCCGTCCAGCACCAGGGCGACGGCCGCCCCGGCCAGTTCATCGCCGACCGCTTCAGCCGCCCCCGGACCTACCGCAGCGCCGACCTCGCCCTCGACGTCTTCCTCCGCGCCGCCGCCCCGACCACCCCGGCCTCCACCCCGGCCCCGGCACCGGCCCCGGCACCGGCCCCGGTCGCGCCCGACGGGGTGCCGGTGCCGGACCTGGCGCTCGCGGCGGCCGCCGGCCGCACACCGCCGACCCTGCGCGGCCTGGGCGACCCGCACCGCGACTACGCGCTCGGCGACGGCCTGGTCCACCTCACCTGGCCCGGCCACCCCGACGCCCAGGCCCTCGAACACCGCGGCCGCCTGGCGGGCTGGACCGAGGTCTACGACGACGCGGGCAACTGGCTCGCCCTCATCTCCGGCCGCCCGGTCGCCGACGCCGCCGACAACATCCCCCTGCTCTCCGCCAACCCCGCCGACGCCCTCACCCTGCTACGCCTGGCGCTCGATCAGGGCCTCGCAGCCGCCGGTCCGGCCAGGCCGCTCCCTCCCGTCCACGGGTGATCCCGGCCACGGACAAACCTGGAGGACAAGGCCCTTGACCAGGGCAAACCGGGCAGGACAAGGGGGGCTGGTCAAGGGGTGCGGTCAGACCGCGGACAAGGGGTCGCTGTGCAGGGTCGGCGGCACCCGGGTCCTCGCCCGGGTGCCGGGGCCGCCCACCGCATCCGCCCCGGCCGACCGCTGACGGAAGGCCACCTCGATGACCGCCGCCCCGCTTGCCCAACCCGACCCCGACGGCGGCCAGGCCGCCGACCACCACCGGCCGCGGCTCCCGGGCGAGGCCTCGCCCGACCAGGACAAGGGGCCCGCTGCCACCTCCACGGGCACCTCCGCCCGCACCTCCACGCCCCTCCCGCCAGAATCCGGCGTCTCCGCAGGTCAGAGGCCAAGGACAAGGGGGTCGGGCCGTGGCGACAACCCCTCTGCTCTTGCTGTCGAAGACAGCAAGAGCACGCCCCGGAGGCGAGGGTCGACGGCCCCAGTGCGCGGCCGGGTGCTGATGGCGCTCGCGCTGTTCCAGCGGGCGACCGCCCGGGAGCTGTGGCCGCTGGTGGTACCGAACCAGCGGGTCGACCGCTCGGTGCGCGACGCCCTGGGTGACCTGGAGGAGGCGGGGAAGGTCCGCAAGGAGCTCACGCTGCGGGACGGCCGGCGCCTGTGGTGCCTGACTCCGTCCGGCCGCCGGGACGCCACCGCGCTGCTCCCGGCCGGGTCGAAGCTCGCCGCGGCCCGCCCGCGGCGCGAGAAGCCGTCGGGCGCGTACTCCGAGCACGCCCTGGACGTCGTCGCCGTCGCCGGCCTGCTCGCCAAGGCCGGCTTCGGTCACCTGGCCGCGTACGCGACCGAGGTCGAGCACAAGCTGCCCGGCCGCCGCTCGCTGTTCGCCGACCTGGTCCTCACCGACCCCGGCGCGGACGTCCCGGTGCTCCTGGTGGAAGTCGACCGGGACAACGAGGGCAACGGCACCCTGGTCGCCAAGCTCGCCACCTACCGCACCTGGTGCCGACTCCCCGCCAGGGGCGCCACCAAGCGCGCCTTCGAGGCCTCGCTGCACCGCTCCGGCGCCCGCACCCACGACCTGCGCCTGTGGACCGCCACCTACCCGGCCACCGGCCGCGAAGGCCTCCCGCCGGTCGCCCTGGTCCTCGAGGCCGGCCGCAAGCGCAACCGCCGCCCCGGCGCCCCACCGCTCACCCCGGAGCAGAAGAAGGCCAAGGCGAAGGCCGACCACGAGCGCCTGCTGCGCCGGATCCGCGAGGTGGAGGCGGCCTCCGAGCACGCCTGGCACGCACCCGCCTACCGAGGCGAGGAGACCACCGCCCGCGACTACCACCGCGCCCTGCCGGTGGTGGCCACCACCATGCCGCTGCTGCGCCGCTTCGGTGCCGGCGGGCCGATCTGGTGGCGCTTCGGCGGCCGGCGTTGGGCCACCCTCGTCGAGGCGCTCGACAACGAGGACGGCGACCAGTTGCTGGAGCAGCAGCAGGAGGACGCCCGCCGGAGACGGCAGGAGGCGGAGGCCGAGCGCCGGCGGGCCGAGCGGGAGCGCCGTCGTCCGGCCTGCGCCTGCTGCTCGGCCAAGTTCTCGGACGAGCGGTGGGTCGAGCAGGAGCAGGCCGACACCTGGGACGACGACGGGCTGTGCTCCGGCTGCCGCCAGGCCGACGTCGACGAGCGGGACCGGCAGGAGGCCGAGCACGAGCAGGCCGCGCTCGACGCCGCGGCCGCCGAGGAGAAACGAGCCCGCTCCTGGTGGCGGCGCTCCTGACCGGCTGCTCCTCGCCGAAGGGCTGCTGACCTGCGGCGGTGAGTTTGGGCACTCCCGCCGACCTGCAGTGGGGATTTCGCTCACCGGCCGGTGAGTTTCCCCCGGCCCGGTGAGATTGCCTGGCCCGGGCAGCCACCGACCGGTGAGTTTCGGGTATCTACCCAGGTCAGAGGCCGGTGAGAACGGGGACGGCCCCGTTCTCACCGGTCCGGGGCTGGACCGTTCGGGTGGTCGCCGGGTTGGACGGCCAGGCCGGGTGGGGAGAGCCTTCGGCATGACGACACCCTCGGCCAGGCGCCGGCGCCGGCGCCGGCGCGGCCCGGCCCAGCTCGCCGTGCCCGTGCCGGATACGCCGGTCCGGGCCGCGAGGCCATCGGTGCCGGCCCGCTCACGTCCGGCGGGCGGGTGCTGCCGGACCTGGTCGAGCGAGCACCTCACCCACGGCGGGGTCGTCGTCCGGACGACCTGGCACGAACCCGCCTGCCCGACCTGGCCCCGACGGTGACCACCAACACGGACACCGAGTAGTGCGGTCCGGACGCGGGCGTGTGAGGTCCTGCTCCACGACGGCCTGCACCTGGCCTGCTGACGGTGCAACACGGGCTGCAACAAGCGCAACACGAAGGCCTTGACAGATCCCCGCGTTGCACCCCTGACCTGCACGAACTACGGGGAAACCCGAGGTGCAACGCGTTGTTGCACCCCCGATTCCCGTCCTGAGGGCCGACCCGAGCCGAGCCCGGCCGATGCCGTACCCGGCTCCGGGCGGCGGCCGCCGGAAAACCGGTGCGTCACTCTTTCGAGTGGACTTTCCGGCCGTGCTGTCGGGAAGGTTCGCCGCGGTGAAGGCTTGCTGCCGTGACCGATACCAACCTCTTCCAACCCGGCACCACCGTGGTGCGCCGCGACGTCCACGCCGGCCGGGTGTGGACCGCGATGCCGCAGCGGGTGATCGCCGACACCGGCCACGTCCTGACCCTGGCCTACTGGCCGGGGATCGAGAGCCTGGCCCCCACAACCTGGATCACCTCCACTGCAACCGGCGACGACACCGCCCGCAAACAGGGCCTGGAAGACCTGGCGGCCGGCACCTGGACCCTCGGCCGCCACCGCTGGACCAGCACCGCCCTGCTGAGCCACTTCCTGGCCGGAGAGTGGTTCTCCGTGCACTGCTTCCAGGACGCCGCCACCGGCGACCCGCTGCGCTGGTACGTGAACTTCGAGAAGCCCTACCAGCGGCGCCCCGGCGGCATCGACACCCTGGACCTGTGCCTGGACCTGGTCGTCACCCCCGACCTGTCCGGCCACCACTGGAAGGACCGCGCCGAGTACGCCCAGCTGCGCCGCCTCGGAGTGATCGACGACTACCTCCACCACCAGGTCGAGCGGGCGCAGGGCCGGGCGATCGCCATGCTCGACAACCAGGCCGGTCCGTTCGCGGACGGCTGGCCGGCCTGGGCGCCCGACGCCGCGTGCCCGCTGCCCGTCCTTCCCGACGACGCCGACGACCCGGTCACCGGCCGGTGACCGCACCGGCCCCAACCCGGGTGTGCGCGGTGCTCCTCCACGACGGTCGCCTGGCGCTGATCCGGCGCGACCGGCCCGACGGGGTGCAGCACTCCCTGCCGGGCGGCTTGGCCGAAGAAGGGGAAGACCCGCACGCCGCGCTGCGCCGCTAGCTCCTCGAGGAGCTCGGTCTCACCACGGACGACCTGCCGAATCCTCCGGTGCTGCGCTTTGTCCAGGAGCAGGAGACCGAGCGGCCCGGCGAGGCCGGGCTCTTCCGTCGGCGGCACCTGGTCTTCACCGTCCATCTGCCCGACCGGCTCCACCGCACGGTCGCGGCCGCTGAGCTGGACGACCCAGGCCGGGCGCCGGTGGAGTGGATTCCGCTCGCCGACGCCGCCGGCCTCCACCTCTACCCGGCCGTCGGATCCGTTCTCCACCAAGCCGCCGAACCAGCCGCCGGCCCGGTGCTGCTGGCGCCGATGACGAGCGCCTCCTATCGGTGGCGCTGACCGCGGCGGCGCTCACCTTGATGGTCGCCCCGGCATTCCTTGATGGTCCATCAAGGAAGTGGCTCTTCCGCAGATCAGGGCATCAGCGCGCCGCGGCGTAGCCGACGAGGGTGTCGAGGGCGGTGTTCGCGGCCGAGCGCCGTTCGGCGGTCGTCATCAGCTCGCACTCCCGGTACATGCCGTCCGTCGTCGCGCCCAGGCCGGCGCGGGCCAGGCGCCGAAACTCCGGGCTGGCGACGCCGGGCGCTTCGAGGTCGGTCAGGGCAGCGGGGATGTCGCCCACGATCTCGATGATCGCGCCGCACGCCAGCTCCACCAGCCGGGCGGTGGTCACCGCGTCCTCGACCAGCAGCGTCAGCGCCATGTCCTGGCAGGAGACGCAGCCCGCGAAGGCCGCGCCGGTCACCTCCGCGAACAGCCGGCTGTCCGCTTGCCAGCCGCCCGGTTGCGGGATGGCCTCCAGGCCCCAGCCACGGTGGTCGTGATCCGCCCCGGGGCGGGGCCGCCGCGGCTTGCCGGACTTCTCGCGCCCCACGCAGTCCTCCTCGTGCGCCTGCGGACCGGTCGGTCCACCGGCACCGTAGCGGCCCGGAGCACTGCTGCGGGCCACTACGGCCGAACCCACCCGATCGTGTTCCTCGGCTTCGGGGGCGCTCACCTTGGTGACCGCCCCCGGGCCCAGGCCGCTCACCTTGATGGTCTTCCAAGGTATCGACGGAGCCTCGGAAGATAGATCACGGAAAGGTAACGCGGCAGGTCAAATGGTTGGTGAGTTGAGCTGAACACCTTGATGGCCACCACCGGGCGCGCTGGGGCGGCCATCAAGGTGAGAGCGGGCCGGTCAGTTGTGCCGGCCGGCGGCGGTGAGTTCGTGGAAGCCGAGCGGCTCGGCCTGGCGGTCCGCCAGCGGGTACCAGGCCGCTCCGGTCGGTCCGTACTGCTGGAGGGCCTCCAGGCTGGCAGCGGCGGCCGGGACGGCCGTGAGCATCTTGGCGACGTGCCGGTCCTCGGCGTGCACCTGGAGCTCGTCGACCCGGTTGTCGAAACCGACCTGGCCGGTGCCGGTGAGAACGAACAGCAGCCGCGGGAAGCGCACGTACCGGCGCTGCCACAGCGGCACCCGGCCTCCCTGCTCGGCCTCGATGGTGCCCGAGCGCATCCCGGCCGGGAGCGTCTTCGTCGACCAGTAGCGGGCATAGGTGTGCAGCTTCGACGCCAGCCGCTCGGCACCCATCGTGCCGCGGTCGACCTCCACGAACGCCCGCAGCCGTGCGATCGTGCCGTCCGGCTCGCGCACCCCGTAGTACAGCAGGCCGTCCGGGCGCACCGAGCCGTCCCGGCCCTCGGCGAAGCGGTGGGTGACCTCCGGGATGAAGTCGAACGGCCCGTACCCGTCCCCGCGCGCCCGGGCGTCGGCCAGGAACGCCAGGTGCGTGCGCACCACGGCCAACTGGTGCCACAGCGTGTACTTGAACGCCGTCGCATCCCCCGGCAGCCGCGGCGCCGGCACCTCGGCCAGCTCCGGGAACGCGGCCGCGATCCGGGCCCCGTGCTCGCTCAGGAACCAGCCCTTCGCCCGCCCGGACTGCGGCAGCACCAGCTCGACCACCAGCCCCTCGTCCCGCAGCCGCCGCAGCCGGCCGCGCATCTTCTCGATACTGCCGTCCGGGGCGTGCAACTGCCGCAGCTGCTCGGCGGTGGCGATCCGGAACTGGAACAGCGAGGCGAGCACGGCCCAGGAGATCTCCACCTCCCGCGCCTCGCTGTCCGGCTCCGCCCCGGTCCGCGCCCTGCGCCTCGTCGCCCTGGTCGTGTTCGTCGTCTCCGTCGTCATCACGGTGCCCTTCGGCGGGCGCGGGGCCGGGTGCCCCGCGCGGTCGCCGAAGGGAATCCCGCACACCTTGGCGGATCCCTTGGCGATCCAACCTCCAGCGGCAACGATCACGTAACGGCTCAGGCCGAGGCGGCCATCAAGGTGTTCTCCAACTTTGGTGGACTCCTTGATGCCGGGCCCCGAACCTTGGAGAACTCCTTGATGGCCGGCCTCCAACCTTGGAGACGGCCCCGGCACCTTGACGGATGTCTTGATGCCGGGGGCCGGACACCTTGATGCCCGGCACGGCACCGGCCGCCAGGCGGGCCTACAACTCCCAGGCCCCGCACCGGGCCCGCGTGTGGTTGGCGAGGGTGTCCCAGACGGCGGCGCCCGGACCGTGTTCCTCGACGTCGACCAGGCGGGCCGCGCCGGCCTTCACGCCCGTCAGCATCCGGGCGACCATCGGGTGGCCAGCGGCGATCGCCTGGAGGTCGCGGATGCGCTGCCGGGCGGCCAGCTCGCCGGTGTCGGCGAGGACGAACAGCAGCCGCGGGAAGACCACGTAGTGCTGCTGCCAGGCCGGCAGGATGCTCAGGGCGTGCGAGGTGCGCCTCAGGTGCGGCGGGATCGGGCGGTGGTCGTGGAAGCGGGCGTAGCCGATCAGCTTGGCAGCGAGCTTCTCACTGGCCATCGTGCCGCGGTCCACCTCGACGAACGCCCGGTGCAGCCTCCGGTCGGGCCCGGCGGTCGCGTAATGCAGCAGGCCGTCGGCGATGACCGCACCATCCCGGCCCTCGCCGTACCGGTGGTACACCTCCGGCAGGAAGTCCAGCGGCGCGCACTCGTCCCCCGCCGCCTGGGCGCCGGCCACGAAGGCGGCCTGGGTGCGGGTGACGGCCAGGATGTGCCCCACCCGCAGCCGTTGCTTCGGTCTTGTCCTGCGGCAGCGGCGGCGAGGCGACACCCTCCAGCTCCGTGAAGCGGGCGGCGATCCGCGCGCCCAGCCCGGTCAGGTACCAGGCCCGCAGCTTCCCGGCCTGCGGGAGAACGACGTCCTCGACCAGGCCCTCCTCCTTCAACCGGCGCAGCCGCCGGCGCATCTGCTCCGGCCCCGCGTTCGGGGTGTGCAGGACGCGCAGCTGCTCGGCGGTGGCCATCCGGAACTGGTACAGCGCGGCGATCACGGCGTGGTCGATCTCGGGCGGCACAGCCATCACGGGGCTCCTCGAAGGTCGGCGCCCGCCGCCCGGGCGGCGGCGGAACACTCGCAGGAAAGCCCACGCTTCTCACCGGTTTTCTCACCACGAAGGGCCCCGGCGATCACGATCCGACAACGGGCGCACCAACCGGCCCGACAACAGGCGGTGACAACCGGTGCGCCAACCCGAGGCCGACCCACCCGCCCGCTGCGCCCAGAATTTAGGGAAAGCAGCAGGTCAGGGCAAGTGGTGAGTAGTTGGAAAGGTTGAACTCACCACCCCGACAACCCTTCCTTCCTTCTTCTTTGGTCTTTGTAGTTGTTGTTGTAGTGGCAGTTGTCGTTGGTCGGTAGGGTTCGGCGCCTGCGGCGGGCCCTTTCTTCTTCGGCGTCCGGCTGGTGCCGGCCGCGCGTGGTGGGGCGGCGCGGGGCGCGGGCGGCCCTGGAAGGCCGCTGGAGGAAGCGGAGACGGCTCTGGCCGCCGCGTTCCTCGGACACGGCGGGCAGAGTGGGCACAGGCGCCCCGGAGAGCCTCCAGCGGGCAAGAGGGCCGGGCGGGGGCAGCGCCAGTCGAGGCCGAGCGCGGCGAGCTGCTCCAGCCGGTGCCGCGCCCGGGCGGTCTTTGCTGTCCGTCCGGGCGCGGCACCAGCCGGGGGTGTGCCCGGGTTGGGCTTGGACCGGCGCCGGGGTACGGGACCTGCGGGTCAGGCGTGGTGTGCCGGGGTGGCGATCGGGTCGGTGCTGGCGGTTGGGGGGTTCGGGTGGGCGGCGAGCCAGTGCTGCAGTTCGCGGTGGCGGAACTGGTAGGAGGAGCCGGACATTCGCATCAGTCCGGCGTCGCAGCAGTGGTCCAGGAAGACACCGAGCCGCCAGGGCAGCCGCCCGCGGGAGCACAGGATGAAGACCAGGTACCGCCGGGCGCCGCTTCTGCTTAGCCACACCACGAATCCTGCGATCGATCCGAGCCAGAGGGCCAGCGTCGCCGTGTCGGTCTCGAAGTTTTCTGACCAGGGATAGTTGGCGTTTTTGACGGCGAAGGTCAAGAGGAACCCGGTCGTGACCGTGAGTGCGGCCACCAGGGCCAACGTCGTGCCGAGAACGAGTTCTCCGCGGATGACGTGGCGGGGAGCGATGGCAGCGGCGGGGCGAACTCTGAGTGCCGCCGCGATTCCCCGCGTCAGCCCCACCGTGGCCCCGGCGAACGCGAGGAAGAAGGTCAAGGCGGCCCATGCGGGATAGTCGGGACCTTCGCCTTCGCCGTTGGTGAGACTGTTCAGGGCAGAGATCACGGCCGCGCACACGGCGCCCACCATCAGGCCGGTCAGCAGGGCTCTGCGGACGTGTTGGCGTCCGGCCGGTGTCCGCAGGGCGGCCAGGTCCGTACCGGCGGGCCGGTCCGGGCGGGAGCGCGCGGTGAGGAGGACCGTCAGCGCCGCCGCCGCCGCGTACACACAGACGCTCACGATTCTGTCGGCAGGCCTGTCGTTCAGTCCGCTCAGCTCTGGCGGCAGCGCGATTGGGCTCAACATCACGAGTGCTGTCAGGACGGCGTCGGTCCGGCGGACCAGGTTGCTGCCGGCCATCGGCCAGAGTTGGTGGAGGGTGAGGTCGGTGCCGGGTCCGGCCGGAGTGCCGCCGGTGGGGTGGGTGGCGAGGTGGCGGGCGAGGTGGGCGAGCCAGCGGTGGGTGTCGGCGGCGCTGTAGGGGCCGGGGTGGAGGGTGGTGGTGGCGGGGATGAAGCGGGGGAGGAGGTGCTTGTCGAGGTCGTGGGGGGTGGTGTGGGCGAGGAGGTCGGCGGGGTCGTCGTCGCGGGCGTAGACGGTGGCGGCCAGGCACAGCCGCCAGGGGGTGGACAGGGTGGTGGCCAGCGGGCCGGTGGGATCGTCGCGCAGTGCGTCGAGGACGGGCAGCCAGCGGTCGCGGTCGAGGGCGCGCTGAGAGAGGTAGGTGTGGGCGTCGGCTGGCGGGACGGCGTCGATCTCGACGCTGGCGGCGTCGATCAGGCGGGCGCGCGCATCGAGGGCGTCGTAGTGGGCGGTGCGGCAGGTCAGCACGAGCTGCCCGGCCTCGCGCCCGTCCTGGTACGCGTTGAGGGCCCGCAGGACGGCGATGGCGCGGTGGGCGTCGGGTGCGGGGGTGCCGTCGGGGTGGGTGGGGTCCATCTCGTCCAGGCCGTCCAGGACCGGTAGGACGCGGTGGTGGCGGACGAGTTCAGTGGCCATGTGAGCGGGCCAGCCGTAGGCCTCGACGAGCTGGCGTACGAGCAGGTCGGACAGCGGGACGCGGGTGTCCCACGAGGCGAGCGACAGGCGTACCGGGACGGGGTCGTCGGCGTCGCGGCCTTTGATGAGGGCGAGCATCAGTTCCAGGGCCAGGACGGTCTTCCCGGAGCCGGCGGCGCCGGTGACGACGAGGCGGCGGGGGCGGGTGGCGCGCCAGTAGGCGGCGACGTCCGGGACGGTGGGCGTGCCGTCGAACAGCCGGCCCTCCCCGGGCGCGTCCGCCGCGCGGGCCGGTGCGGCGCGCAGGGTGAAGGTGAGATTGATGCGGTGGGTGTCGCCGCCGAGCAGCTGCCGCCTTTGTCGGCTCTCGGCCTGCTTGACCTGGTTGGCCAGGTCGGCGGCCCAGCCGAGGGCCTGGTTCGCGGTGTCACGCTCCACCGGACGGCGAAGCCCCATCAGGCCGACCACCAGGCTCACCAGCGCCACCACGAGGCTGAGAGCGGCGATCCGGTCCGCGAGCGAGGACGGGCGGCTCCAGACCGGCCGCAGCACCACGTACATCAACGTGGCCGTCAGGACCGCCGCGCCGCCCCACGCGAGCCGCAGCCACCGGCGGCGAGATCCCCGTTCCCAGGGCCCCGGCCTCATCGCGGGCTCCCGCAGCGCGCGGCGGACAGGGCCCGGGGCCGGGACGGCAGGACGGCCCAACTGACCTTTGAACAAGCTGACATGACATCAGATTAGAGCGGCCCGGTCACGGGCGAGGCCGATCTGTCGGCGTTCCGTCGAGCCCTGGACCGCGGGCAGTGAGCGCAGGCGGCCCCATAAGGCCTCCAGGGCGCCTCGCCGCGCCCGGCCCCGCCGTGTTCCTCGGACACGGCGGCCAGAGCGGGCACAGGCGCCCTGGAGAGCCGTCAGCGAGCAAGAGGGCCCGCCGGATGGTCAGCGCCAGTCGAGGCCGAGCGCGGCGAGCTGCTCCAGCTGCGCCGGGGTGAGCTTGGCCCGGCGGGTCTTGGTGTTGGAGATCCACACCCCGAGCTTCACCTCCACCACCGCACCCTCCCCGCCGTCGGTGTCGGGGACCGGCTCGACATGCTGACGCGGCACGGTCACCGATCCGGTGCGCTCCCGGTACAGGGCGAGCGCGGCCACGCCCCGGTCGAACGCGCTCGACTTCCCGGCGCCGACCTTCCTCCGACCCACCGCCCCGTCCTGCCCGGCCGGGGCCGGGAGCGGCTCGATGCCGAGCCCGGCGAGGCGCCCCTGCTGCCCGTCCATCAGGCTCTGCCACACGATGTGCTGGCGCTGGCGCTCCAGCCACCGCCCCACGTCCAGCCCGTGCAGGGTCACCCCGGGCAGCAGATCACCGAGCTGCGCCCCGCCGTCCAGGCAGTCGGCCACGGCGGCGTAGTGGCGCTGCCACTCCAGCGGCCACACCGGGTTCCAGTCCGGGTCGATCTCCTCCAGCGCCTCCACCCGGTCCGCCCGCCCGTCCAGGACGCCGGGGCGGCGCTGGTTGGACAGCCACTGCCCGACCGGCTTGTCCAGCGCGGTGGCCGTACGGGGCGCGGCCAGGGTGCGGTGGTGGGCGTAGTACTCCCGGGCGGCGGCGAGGTTCTCCTCCCACGCCGCGTCCAGCGGATCCCACACCATCCCCAGGGCCTCCAGCCGCTCGACCCGCCGGCCCTCCATGAGGCCGGCGTCGTAGGCCTTGCGCTGCTCGCTGATCCAGTGCCCCAGCGGGTACATCTGGTGCGGGTCCAGCCCGGCCCGGGTCGCCTCCCGGTGATCGAACGGCACCCGCAGATGCCCCTCCCGCTTGTAGTACTTCTCGGCCGCCGACCACCCACGCGCCCAGTCCTGACGCTCCGTGTCGATCACCTGGAAGCTCACCCAGTTCGCGACCATCACCGGATCACGCGGAGCCGAAAAACGCAGCAGCATCCGGCTTTCCTTCTCACCCTGCTGCGGCTCCGGACCGATATCCCTGGACGGCTCCACCTCGTTCTTCTGCTCGACCTGAGGAATCGCCAGCAATTCCACGGCCTCCTCGTCATGAGCCCGCAGAGCCTGAAGCACATTCACCAAAGGCCGATACGAACCGGAGGTGAACATGTCCTGCGGCGCCTCGCCCTCCTTCAAGAAGACGGGCACGATCAGACTGGCGAGCTTCCCCTCGTTCGGCTTCTGCCGCAGCGCCCGCCCGATCGCCTGGACGATGTCGTGCGGTGCCCCCTTCGGGTCCAGCAGCGCCACCGAGTCCACGGCCCGGATGTCCACGCCCTCACCCAGCACCCGGCAGTTGCACAGCACCGACCACAACGCGCTGCGCCCGAACTCCCCGATCGTCCGGTCCCGCCGCTCGCCGTCGTGCTCGCCCTTGAGCCAGCCGGCCCAGATCCGCTCCGGGTACGTCTCCGGGTCGGATGCGTGCAGCCGCCGCGCCATCGCCGGCAGCCCCTCCGCGAACGCGTTCGCCTCCACCGTCCGGTGATGGAACGTGATCATCGTCCGCAGCCGGTGCTGCGCCATGGTGCGCAGCATGGCGGCCTGGAGGGCGCCGAGCCGTTGCCCGCGGATCTCCTCCTGGCGCCGCTCGGGGCTCATCAGACGCTCCGGGGTGACCACCGGGTCGGTCAGCTCGACCACGATGATCTGGTAGCGGGCGAGCAGGCCCCGCTTCACCGCCTCGGACAGCGGGAGCTTCCACGCGACCGGGCCGAAGATCGCCTCGTCGTCCATGGACGCGGCCATCTCCTCCGGCAGCCGCTCGTACCGCTCACCCTCCCGCAGCGCCCACGTCGGCGCCGGCCGCTCCTGCCAGATCCGCGGCGTCGCCGTCGCGTACAGCCGCCGGGCCGCCGGGATGCACCCCTGGTCGTGAACCCGCGCCCACTTCTTCCCCAGCGAGCCGCTGGTGCGGTGCGCCTCGTCGACCACGACCAGGTCCAGCGGGTCGAGCACCTTGCCGTAAGCGCCCTCGAAGGCGTCGACCAGGACTCCGAGCGAGCTGTACGTGGCGAACATGGTCACCGGCCCGGAGCCGTGCCACATCGCCAGCCGGATCGGGTTGGTGGTGCACCGCACGTCCATCGACCACAGCTCGACGTTGTCCTCCATGGAGCACACCGCGACCGCCGGCCCCGTGTGCCCGACCTCCCGCCACGCCTTGATGGTCTGCCCCAGCAGGGCCAGCGTCGGCACCAGGACGAGCACCCGGCCGCGCGGCACCATCCGGCGCGCGGCCGCCGCGCAGATGTACGTCTTCCCGGTCCCGCAGGCCGCGTGGATCTGCGTTCGCAGCCCGCGCGCCGGAATCACCCCGCCCGGCGGGATGTCCAGCGCGCGAATGATCGCGTCGACCGCCTCGACCTGGTGGTCTCGCAACTCGATGGGCATTGCCCCGTCCCTTCGTGGAATGCTGGAGGGGATTTCCTTGATCGCACAACACCCGCAAGAGAGTCGAACGCCGGGGGTGTGCCTACAATGCTGACTCTACACAGTGCATCACGGTGATGCACTAGACTTGCCGAGTCCTTCCACTCCAGGGTGATGCACGGCGGGATTCGGGCATGAAGCTGTATCGGCGGTGGTATGCTTCTCCCATGGCGTCGGCTTCCGGACGGATGGTGGCGGGCGTTCGGCGTGGGCGGAGCGAAGCGGAGTCCACCGGGTTCGGTGGGGGTGCCGGCCTTGACCGGCTGTGAGGTGACAGGGGGTTGAATGCTGGGGGTGGCCTAGGATTCCTGAGCCTACACAGTGCCGCGCGTGATGCACCCACCCCTCCCAGTCAGCCGGATTCCCCGGAGCGAAGCGGAGTGGGAATCAGATCAATGAGCGCTTGCGCGAATTGATCAGAATTCCGCTTGCGGAATTCAATTCCCGCGCTTGCGCGGGAATTCCGCCGAAGCGAAGCGAAGGCATTCCCTGCCCGGCGGCTTGCCGCCGAGATACCCGCTCCGCGGGA